>NZ_JBCLWJ010000005.1:0-302782 GCF_039563885.1 Algoriphagus sp. SE2
AACCTTCAAAAATCAACTCTACATTCAAATCAACTAAATCGATATAGCCTAAGAAGACAGAACATACTACCTCCCTCTCAACAATTACAACAAAGATAACAACGACAACTTTTTTCCCAACCATTACCACCTCTCAATCACTAATCCCTAACAATCCATTTCTCTCTCAACAACGACAATAATGACAACTTTTTTTAACAACAATTCCCATCTTTCCTCCTTTTTAAAAAAATAACTTAACTTCCCCCTATGGATTTAGGAAACATCATCTACATCATTGCTATCATCGGTTACTTTATTTACCAATTGAGTAAGAAAAAGAAGCCTGGGGATATAGAAGGTCCTGAAGGAGAGTTGAATGAACCTCAGCGCCCCACGACGTTTGAGGATTTGATGCGGGAAATCCGGGAAGCACAAAATCCAAATCGTCCGCAACCCGCTTCAAAACCAAAAGCAGAACGGATAGAAATTGATGAGATTAAGCCAGAGCCTGTTAAGAAAAAGTGGTACGAAGAAACAGCGGATGATGAGATTTCCTATTATGACGGGGCCTATGAAAAGGCAAAAGCTGCAGGGGAAAACGCAGTTCCTATTTCGCAATTGGAATTTACAGATATGGGTTTGAAAGCCTACAGTAAAAAAGAAGTGAAAGTAAATCGCTATGCAGATTTGTTGAAAACCCCCCAGTCTATCAAGGATGCGGTTGTTTTATCAGAGATTTTAAACCGCAAGCATTTTTAGGATTTTCAGTCGTAAAGTAGTTTGTTTCCAATTTTTTAAAGGAATTATCTCCCTGAGTATTTAGATAATTCATCATTGGTGGAAATATAACCTATTGTCTTCCATTGTTTTTTTAAGTAATCCAAATAACAACTAGGTCTCGTATATGTTTACTACTAAACATACCTTGAAATCATGAAGCAATTATCTACCAACCAATCAGGCAAACTCACCAAATCAAGAAGAGAATTTATTGAGAAGTCTGGCTTGACAGCAGCTCTTACTCTATTTGGCATTGGGTTTTTCACATCATGTACAAATTCTGACGATATGCAGCCTACTGGCAGTCCTGGAACACCCATGAATCCGGGATCTGGCGGAAGTACAGGGATTACAGTTTCTGGAAATACCATCACGGTAGATTTAACCGTTCAAACGAATCTAAATGCAGATGGAGGATGGTTGCTGATTACAGCCGGAAAGACTTTGGTTTCTAAAGTGGGAAGTGAATTTGTGGCACTTACTTCTGTTTGTACCCATTCAGGCTGCGATAATAATTGGAGTTTTTCCGATTCTACCTACAACTGTTCCTGTCATGGATCTAAGTTTGATGCACAAGGAAATGTGATTTCAGGACCTGCGACCCAACCTTTAAAAGTTTATGACACTGCAGTAACCGGAAATACATTGACTATCACCAAATAGACTTATTGGGAATTTAATTGGTAGGTTCTGATCTGGAGATTTCCAAGCTCCTTTTCAGATTCCAGTTGATAGTTTTTCATTTTAAGCCAATTTTCTAGCTTTTCTACATCCTCTTCCTCTTTGGGATAAGCATGCATGTAATAGTCATAAATTAGGACCTCAATTTTCTTTGGAAGTTTCTGGTTCAGTTCCTCTACTGACTCTATGGGGAAAAGTTTTTCTTGCGCTGGTTTATTCCCTGGTATAAGAATTTCTCGAGAGAAATGCACAAAGTTATTGGTGATTATAACAGTCTTTTTGTCAATATCTTGAGTTATTGATTCTATAGTATCAGTTAAGTTCTTATACTGCTTTAATTGTTTCTGATAATAAATAGAAAAGATGGCTGGAAGAAGCAGAATCGTTCCCAGAAGGGCATATTGATAGGTTCTATTTTTAATCCAGATCACAGGAAAAAAGGCACATAAAAATAAGGCCTGCTTTTCATCTCCAAGAATCGCAGTTATGATGGCTCCAAGAGAAATTAAGGTGTATAATGTGATTTTCCATTGCTTGGAATTTTGCCAAGTTTTCCATCCGATTGTAATAAGAAAAGCCAAGATTGGAACCAGAATGATTAGATGTCTTGGGTTGAGATAAATAGGATTATAAAACTCCAGGGTCGAACTCATAAACCAGAATCCCACAAAAAGACATAGAAAAGCAAGTGCAAAAGTAAACTCGAAAGATTTCTTGGATTTCAGTCCTTGGTAGATTCCAGGAATTGCAAAAACCAGCCAAGGCCAATAAGCTCGCTCCACAAAGGTGGTAATTGGTGTGATGGTAAGGCGTTCTAAAATGGACCAAAATCCTTTATCTGCATAGGTGAATTCAGAAATATAATGTCCCGCATTGATGGAAGTGATTCGATAAAGGGGATCTCCAAATTGAATCCAAAAGTAAGCCAAGTAAAGCCCTGCCAAAAGAAGTCCTGAAATCACAAGGCTGACATAAAAAGCAGCAGAGACTGATTTGTTTTTTCGATCAAAGAGAAATAAAATAAGCACTAAAGGAGCAAGGAAAATAATAGTTTCCTTTGTCAGAAAACCTATAAACAAGGCCAAGACTAGCAAAGTACCTGAAAGAATGGGCTGTTTATTTCTATAACTAGCAGCAACAGGAATTATGGTTACCCAAAGCACCAAAGCGGAATCTGGATATACTTTGGTTAAAAAATGCAGGAAATAGACTTGGGTACAAAACCAAATGACAAGGATCCAAGTCAGTTTTTTGTCAGGTAAAACCTGATACAAAATGAAAAGCGTGCACAAGTAGGAGAGTAGGGAAAACCCTGAGATGATATGCGGATGAAAGCCAAATATATAACCGATCAAACCTGATGGCACATAAGCTCCCCATCTGCTGGAAAAATGGTATGAGTTCACCTCCATGGTTCCTGCCCAGAAACTTTTTCCTGCCAGCAAGTAGTAGACATCATCGCTGAAAGTGATCCCATCAAATCCAAAAACCCAATATCCTACCAGAAACAAGAGTCCAGTTAAAACCGGGATATTGTTTGCTGTTTTAAGTTGAAGAGGAGAATTGGGGTTTTTCATTGGGTGGTTAAAAATAGAGGATTTGTTTATGGTTATGATTAAAACAATAGTATTAAAATTTTACAATATCAGAGAGAAATCCCCCTAGCCCCCTTGTCAAGGGGGATTAGGCGAAGGGTGCTTAATCGTTTTTAGTAATAATAAGTGAATACTTGATTTGAAATATTTAAACTCATCGCTATAAGTAAAGACGCAATCAATTTCCCTTGTAAAGGTGTTAGGGGGATTTCCAAGAAAGTTTTATATTTTAAAAGTAAATTCTTGTTCTAATTTAATTTACCATTTCTCATAATTTGTTAACGAAACCAATCCCCCTTTTTAAGGGGGTTAGGGGGATTTACTAACTATTTCCTTTAAATTTAATCGATGCATTTTTTACCTTATTCATATTCTCTTAAAGATTTTTCAAGAGAACTAAGGAAACATTCCACTTTATCAGAAGTTCTTTTTTGGCAAAGAATAAAGGGCAAACAATTTCGTGGCTATCAATTCAACCGTCAAAAACCATTGGGAAATTTTATAGTAGATTTTTATTGTAAAAAACTCGATTTGGTAATTGAAATTGATGGTGATTCACATTTTCATGAAACATCAGTTGTAAATGACCAGAAAAGACAACAAATCCTAGAGAATTCTGGACTTATTTTCTTTCGCATCCTTGACATTGATGTTAAAAATAGGATGTCAACTGTACTTAATTTATTGAATGATTCGGTAGACAAAATAGAAATAGAGAAAGGATTGGAAAGAACTTAATTTAAATAATTGGAAATCCCCCTTGCCCCCTTACTAAGGGGGAATTAGGCGAAGGGTTATAAATTATTTATAGTGAAAAATTCAGATTTATTTTGTTGAAACCTCAACTCTTTACCAAATATCTTAAACTTGATTAATCCCCCTTGCCCCCTTATTAAGGGGGATTCCGGCGAAAGTAACTTTATTGTTTTTAGATCAAGTCGTTAAATCAAATGTATTCAAAATGATTCGACCTTTTAACCTCAATTTTTGAAAACGAATCTAAGTCCCCCTTTTAAAGGGGGATAGGGGGATTTAGCCCCGTGATAAAACCAAACCCTCCATCTTTTCCTTTGACAATAACCGTCAAAAACTTTTATAACCAACTCTCTTTCTCTAGATTTAGAGACTAATTTTTGAAGAAATGGCTCAAGCAGGAAAAATCGAACAACAAAAGATCTTACGGGTATTTAAACTTATAAACCTACTTCAAGGAAATATAGGGAAACCTGTTCATAGGCTCGCAGAGCTTTTGGGAACGGACGAGCGTACGATCTATCGCTATTTCAAATTGTTAGAAGCACTTGGTTTTGAGGTCGTAAAGGAATTCAGCAAATACAAAATTCAGCAAAGAGCTGGTGTAGACCAGACCTTACATTATGGCACTTTCTCCCAGGAAGAAAGTCAGTGGTTGAGATCGATGATTGAAAGCCAAGGAAAAGGGAATTTGCTGCATGATTCCATTCTCCAAAAATTACAGGTAAGATCGGAAGTGAAAAAAGGCTCTGAACAATTATTTAAAGCAAATTTAGGACGCTTTGTGGACGAACTTGGAAAAGGAATTCAGAACAAAAAACAGGTTTGGTTAAAGGAGTATTACTCGTTGAGTAGCGATACCACCAGTGATCGATTGGTGGAGCCGGTAGCTTTTTCTGCAAATTATGAATCAATTCATGCTTTTGAACCGGAAAGCAAAACGATGAAGGTATTTAAAATTGAGCGGATTGGGGAAGTGGTGGTTTCCTCGCTTCCATGGAAATTTGAATCGAAACATCAATTGCCAGGAACCCAACTCTTTGGTTTTTCTGGGAAAAGTCAGTTTAAAGTGAAGTTGAAACTTTCGAAAAAGGCCTATCAATTAATGATGGAAGAGCATCCGAATGCCAGGCCTTTTATGGAGATAAAAAACAGGAATCAGTTTTACTTCAATGGGGAAGTTCCGCAATTACCCGGATTGGCACGTTTTATATTGGGATTACCAGGGGAAGTTAAAGTAGAAGAAGGGGAGGAAATGAAAGGTTATTTAGCCGAGCAATTGGAGCGAGTATCATTTTAATTAATTTCGTTTAATTAAAGACAAAGGCATTTTTCATTTGGAATTCATGGTTTTATAGGCAGTATTTTTTTAACTTATTGAGTATCAATTAACCTAAACTTTTTTCAAATGATCAAACTACAAAAAATTTCATTTGGGCTACTTTTTATAGCCCTTTTTATATTTTCCTGTGAACAGGAAGATACGACGCCAGCGGTTACTCAGGGTCAAACTGAGGAAGAAATTCAAAAGATTATTCCAAGTCCAGAAATTGATCAAATAATCCTACAATCTCTGCGGGAAAGCGGAGACTTTCTTTGGATGAGTCAAAGCGATCAATTGATTTGGAGTGCATTGGTTCAAAGCGATTCTATTTTGACGATAGGGTATAGTCCTGCCGAAATGGAAACTCCAAATTCCAGAATTGGAATTGAATCAGTACAAAGTCCTGCATGGCAGGAATCAGCTCAAAAGATACTAGGAATGATCTCTGAGACGATTGAACGATCTGGGGCGCCACAGCTTCGAATCGGAAATGAATTTTCTGAGATTCATGCGGATTTACCTTTTTTAGAAGTAAAGGTGGTAAGCCTTGAAGTATTGCAGAATCTTCGAAATATGGAGGAAGTACGCTACTTCGAACCTTTGAGCTATGAGTTTAATTACACCTTATTAAATGAAGGTTCAGATGCACGGTATTTTTCAGATTCAGGCTGTTCAAATGATCCCGAGACTAATTTACCAATTGTGGATTATTCAGTAATTAGCCCAAATGCAAAAGCTTCTTGGAATTACTATCAAATGGGCATTTCCCAAGCCTGGGCTCAAAGCACCGGAGATAATATAACTGTTGGATTGATCGATACGGGTGTATCTCCCAATCAACCCTTGCTTGGTGGATCTTTTCAAAGTGGAGAATCAGCTCCTAGAAGTATTGAAAAATTCGGAACCTATAAAACTGGATTTTGGTGGTGGAAAAGATATGATGGACCAAACGATCAATGCGGTCATGGCACGGCGATGGCTGGAGTCATTTCATCTCCAAGAAATGCTGTCGGAAATGCTGTTGGCGTGGCGTATGATGCTGACTTGATTTCAGTAAGAGGAACAAGTGATGTGATTATCAATTCTGGGAATGAGAAAGATGGAGTAGCAGAAGCTTTGGTATTATTAGGCAAAAGATCAGATGTGAGAATTATCAGCATGTCAATAGGGGATGTCTTCTCAAATTCCAAAGTAGCTGATGCAGTCCGTTATGCCTATAATCGAGGAAAGCTTATTTTTGCCGCAGCTGGGACTTCCACTTCCTTTACGAATTGGTATGGTGTGATTTTCCCAGCTACCATGTCGGAAACAGTTGCAGTAACCGGAATTAAAGAAGGTTCAGGATATCAAAGATGTAATACATGCCATTCAGGATCTCAGGTTGATTTTACAGTGGTTATGGAGCGAGCTGGTTCTGAGAACAAGCCGCTAACTTTGGCTTTATCAACTAATGATCCATCCACTGTTGGAGGCTCTTCAGTTGCTACTGCAACGGCTTCAGGTATAGCCGCTTTACTTTGGTCAAAAAATCCAGCTTGGAACCGGGATCAAGTCCTTGAGCAGTTGAAAACAACCTCTGACCTTTATCCATCTAGAAGCTCTCAATATGGATGGGGAAATCTTGACGCTGGAGCTGCTTTGGGGATTTATTAACAAAAATAGTTTCTATCTCGGTGAAGGTATATCTGAAAAATGAAAGATAGCTTCTCAGATAAAAAAAAATATGGCTAATGCCAAGATACCGTCTATCTAGCCGAAGGCGTATTTCAGCGACCGAAGGAAGCTGTATTTAGCGAAGCCTATGTAATTTATTAAAGATAGCTTCGCAGATAAAAAAAGACATGGCTAAAGCCAAGATAGAATCTATCTCGTCGAAGGCGTATTTCAGCGAAGCTATATTTCGCAAAGCTTATTTAAGTGAAGCTATAAAAAATTAAAGCCCTGAATCATTCACTTGATTCAGGGCTTTTTTTAAAGTTTTCAAACTATAAGGTCTTTGTAATCTTCTTCACTTTTTTACTGAGATCAAGGATAGCTTTTGCATAACGTTTATCCCATTCACCCAATTTTTCAGTGCGGTTGATCGCTACTTCATATTGAATGCCTGGAAGAATCCATGAAGCATAGCCAGAGAAAGGATCATTACAAACATATAGAGACTTATACCATTCACCATAATACATTCCTTTTGGATCAATCCAGCTTTTCTCCAAGCCTATCAATTCTTCGTTGATTTTCTCTAAATCTTTCTCAGAAATATCCCCACTTTCTAGCGCTTCATTTAAAGCTGTTTGGTAGCTATTGGAAGTGGATGCAAGCTTTACCATAGCTTTATCGACCTTATCAAATCCTTTGAAATCAGGTGCTATAGTTTGTACACTCTTAACAGCATTTTCAACATGCCCTTTTAAATCCTGCGCATATCTTGGAACATCATAAGGGATTACATCTCCATTGGCCAATCTCAAGGCTACCAAACCAAAGACTTGTGCCACTGTTCCTCCCATTTTGAAACTTGGATCGACAAACTTGCTGTAATAATGGAAATTGTCATAGTTGGAGTGGTAAGGCGTCAAACCACCTGTACCACCACCTAAACTTGGTACCCCAACATGCATATAAAATGCAATGTGATCAGAACCACCGCCGAGATTTCCCATTCTTGGCTCTTCATTCTTACCTGCCCAAACCTGATAGACTGTCTTGGAAGAATCCGGATAAGCTACGTCTTTCGCTGCTTCCATGATGATTTTTTTCAAAGTAGGAGCGGCAGAAGCACCGAAATTCCTTCCATTTACTCCTCCATCAAAGTTCATATAAGCGATGGCATTAGCCTTTAATTCATCTCTCATTTGCTCTACCCATTCCGTAGAACCCATGACACCTTGTTCCTCTGCATCCCAATGTCCGATCATAATGGATCTCTCTGGAGCTTTTCCATCTTTCACCAATTTGCCTAAAGCCTCAGCTAACGTAAGCAACATCGCTGTACCTGAATTAGGGTCAGTCGCACCAAAGCTCCAAGCATCAAAATGAGCTCCTAAAATGATCCATTCATCAGGATATTTAGAACCTCTAAATGTACCGACTACATTATTTGCCC
Organism: Algoriphagus sp. SE2; assembly: GCF_039563885.1. Lineage (NCBI taxonomy): Bacteria > Pseudomonadati > Bacteroidota > Cytophagia > Cytophagales > Cyclobacteriaceae > Algoriphagus > Algoriphagus sp. SE2. Next base: position 8,219 of record NZ_JBCLWJ010000005.1, read on the forward strand.
GAATAAAATCAACCGGCTGATCTACCATTACACGAACCTTTAGATCATCGCCTCCTTCTATTTTATAATCAAAAGGCAAACCTCCCTGCCAAGCTTCTGGAACAGCCTGCCCCTTCATTCTTGATAAAATTTCTTTTGCTGCACCATAACCAATAGGAGTGACAGGAATGGTATGAAAAGCTACATCTTTGGGATCCAAACGATTTACTTTTACAGGTCCATCCAATGGCAAAGCCGGCTCATTGGGTGTCAAAGGGTCACCAGTCCAATCCAAGGTCAACATAGAACCTCTCTGAATGGTGGTCTCATTGTAATAAGGACCATCTGGATAAACATCTCCTTTTGTAAAGCCATTGTCTTTTGGATCGGTGTAAACTACCAATCCAATAGCTCCTGCTTCTTCTGCATATTTTGCTTTGTAGCCACGGAAATTGCCACCATAGCGCGCAATGACAACTTTCCCTGTTAAATCAACGCCCATTTCTTTTAGCTTAGCAAAATCCTCTCGTGTTCCATAGTTGACATAAACTACTTCTGCGGTCACGTCACCCGAACCGGAAAAGGCATTAAAACCGAGATACAATCTTTTATCTGATGTGAATGGATCTTCATCTAAAATCGCTTCCTGCTGAGAAAGTGTCATTTTTACCGGAGATACAATTTCTAGGTGAGACTCTCCGGGATGATTTGGCAGGTAGACGTCATAGGGGTATAATTTCACATCCATCCCAGCATCAGACATCACTTTTGCCATATATTGTTGAACGAGTTCATTCTCAGGCGTGCCGGCAATGTGAGGGTTTTTTGTGATTTCTTTTAGATGGGTTTTGAAACTGCCAAAATCTACCGACTTAAGAAATTCACTTTCTATTGCTTTCTGTTTTTCAAGATTACTTTCGAAAAACCCATCCTGAGCTTGAGCAGATATTGCCAAGGCCAAGGTCCCTAATACAAGGGATTTCTTTAAATTAAATCTTAGTTTACTCATTTGTCAAAAATTCAGAGACGGAAATTACCCCATCAGATTGTTTGTTGATGATTCTTTTTGTTCTTAAATATCGATTGAGCTCATACTCATCGTAATTTGGGCTACTTGGGTCAAAACTTGAAATTCTTACTCTTCCTCTGGAATGGATAAATTCACCATTTCCAATCCACATACCTACATGGACAACGCGTTCCTTTTTTTCTTCCGTTGCCTTCTCTCCGAAGAATAACAGATCTCCAACTTCCAGCTTCTCCCAGTTTTTCTCGGTATCTATTTCTTCACCTTCATTTACTTGTTGCGAGGCATCCCTAGGAATAATTTTTCCATTAAGGAAATAAATGGTTTTGGTAAAGCCACTACAATCTACACCCTTTATAGATGTTCCGCCCCATAAGTAGGGTACCCCCATCATTTGCTTCGCTGTAGAAATCAATTTTTCTGGCGAAGTACTTCTCGTAGCGATCCAATCTTCGAATAACATACTTGACCTCGAAGGGATATAGCCAAGCCTTCCATCGGGTAATGCAACTTTAAGATAGATTCCTTCTTCATCCTCTAAAGTCAGGATATCTCCTGCTACCAGATCTGAAACCATTTCCTCCTGCTTCGGAGACGACCACACATGGCCAGTCAATTCTGTATAAACTACTTTTGGCTTACCATGCCAATCTTCCAATTCCTCAGGACTCAATAATTGAATTCCAGCTCGATCTACCCAAGAAAGATATCCATCTGGGGTTTGTACCAAGAACCAACCATCGGATTGTTTTAATACATTGAGGGGTGTTCCCATCAGAGCCTGTGTAGCTAATTCAGCTGAGTGTCTCGGGTTAGATCGAATGTTTGCCACAGAAATTGTAACCAAAGCCTTTGTCTTGTCCTCCAGTTCTGAGTCAGGTAATTGCTTTACAGCATTGGTAAACTTGATTTCCTTTTGATTCAAATCTGCAACGAGATTTGCAAGACCTTCAATTTGATCTGTTTCTCCTTTTAGTGAATCATTTTCAAATTGAACATCCCAAAGCGCTACCCTTTTATCAGGGGCAAGTTCGCTTTTATAGTTTTCTATCAATTCTTGGACTTCCTGATCATGATTTTCCCGACAGGCAAAAAGAATAGATAGTAAAGGGATTAGTAGATAATAACTGTACTTCATGCGGGAATATAAAGCAAAAAAAAACCACAAGAAACACCAACCTGACAGTTGGGGTTTAATGTGGTTTTATTGGAAGTTAATTACAGATTAATTCGACTCCAATCCTGGAGATCGATCCAAGAATTCTTGATATAATCTGATGTGTCTATTGGATAATGGAATTCTGTATCCATTAATAAATACATGCATAATCTGTGCTCTGGTTTCAAAAGGATCTTCAGTAGCCACAATTAAGTTGGCTATTTTTCCTGCTTCCACTGAGCCATACATATCTGATAATCCAAAGATTTCTGCAGGATTGATGGTAACTGCCTTCCATGCTTCTTCTTTGCCCATTCCATAAGCAGCAGCAAAAGCGGCATGGAAAGGTAGATTTCTCACATTTTCTTCTTCATCAGTTCTGATGGCAACTTTCACTCCGGCTTTTGCCATTTTTCCAGGGTTGGTATAGGCTGCATCATAGCGATCTGAATCACGAGTTGGAAGTTCCTGAACAGGACCAGCTAAAACGGGGATACCTGCTTCTGCGATTTCATCTGCAACTCTCCATCCTTCAGCTACCCCTGAGAAGATGAATTTTGCATCCTTTCCTTCAATCCATTCCAATGCATTTTGAATATCAGCTGCGGCATTGACTTCAATCATCATTGGTAATTCACCTGAAATCACTTTTGCCAATTGATCCATTTCTGGATAATACTGAAGCTCAGCTCCGGCACTTTTCAAGGAATGATAAGAAGTTGCTTTTTCCCAAAGTTCATTCGCTTCTTTTAATGCTTTCTCGCTATCCTTTTTTATGTCATCATCAGATCTTCTGTCAAATCTTCCTCTTCTTGCCGAAGATGGGAAATTCATTACCACAGCTTTGAAGCCGGCATACATTTGATCCGGTGTATAACCAACAAGATTAATCAATGCTGCTGTTCCTGGAAATAATCCTCCGGATGGAACGGTTAAAGCTGTTGTAACACCAGAAACTCTCGTAACTGGGATTTCCTCAGAGTTTGGATTGACTGCTGTCAAAGCCTGCATGTTTGGCGAAACATTCCCAACTTCTGAATAGTCAGTTGTTTCAGCAACTGAACTTACTTCAACAAGTCCTAATCGAGTACCGCTATCAATCATTCCCGGATAAATAAACATTCCGGTACAATCGATCACTTCAGCACCATCAGCAGAAATATTTGTTCCTACCTGAGCTATTTTTCCGTTTTCTATTAAAACAGATGCATTATTCAAAGTGCCTTTTGTGATAGTTACCACCGTGGCATTTTGAAGTAAAAACTTTCCAGTACGAGGTTTTACAAATTCCCCGTCAATTTGAGCCATTGCCAATACGGGCAAAAGCGCTATCAGGAAGGCGAAAAAGGCTTTAGTTATTCTTTTCATGTCTTCTTTTGATTTTCGGAGAATTAATAATTAGTGTTAAATAAAGTTTGAGAGATGTCAGAGAAATTTAACTCCACACCTTGCATACATCTATGATCTTCTTGAGTCATATAAATTGGTTCTACCATTTCAGTAGGACTCACTCGAAGACGCTGATCATCTTCATCAGTTTCTATATCAAAGTATTTCACTCCATCCACGAAAGTCTTTTGAGGTATTGCATATACTGATAGGGGATGACCTTCAAAAATCACTAAATCGCCTTGCTTACCTACTTCAATAGAACCTACTTTATCAGAAATACCAAGTTGTTTTGCTGGATTCATTGTGATCATTGCTAATGCCTCATCATCTGTCAAACCACCATAACGTTGAGTTTTGGCAGCTTCATGGTATAAGTGACGAATAAGCTCAGCTGAATCGGAATTAATTGATGTAATCGCACCATTCTTTTGAAGGATTGCAGCATTAAAGGCGGTAGAATAATACACCTCGAATTTATATGCCCACCAATCTGCAAATACAGAAGCTCCCATGGTATATTCAGCGATTTCAGGTGCCACTTTGAATCCTTCATTTGTATGTTGGAAAACAAGTTTCGTGATACCGAAATCTCTTGCCACATTGATTAACATATAGATTTCATCTGCTCGATAGGAGTGACAATGAATAATAATCTTACCATCTAAAATATCTACCAAGGTCTGAAGCCTTTCATCATATTCAGGGGCTACCATAGTATTCCCTTTTTCAGATGAAGCACTATTGTAATCTTCCCAAGCTTTTTTGTATTGTAACGCTTCATTGAATCCATTTCTTAAGATGGCTTCTACACCCATTCTAGTACGAGGTTGAATGCCTCTTCCTCTTCCATGCACACGGGTTGGGTTTTCTCCTAAAGCAAACTTGATAGTTCTTGGAGCATCTTGCATAATAATATCTGCAGGATCCTCAGAGCCCCATCTATGCTTTAGCGTAACATTTTGGCCTCCTACCACATTGGCAGAACCGTGCATTGCGTGTGAAATAGTAACCCCACCTGCCAATGCACGGTATATTCCAACTTCAAATGGATTTACGACATCCCTCATTCTAACTTCCGCTACAATTGGGGAGGTTGCTTCATTGACTACATCCAATGCCACATGAGAGTGAGCATCAATAATTCCTGGCATTAAATATTTGCCTGTTGCATCTATCGTTTCTATACCGGACGGAGCAGAAATATTCTGTCCAACTTGTTTGATGATACCATCTTGCACCAAAACATCAGAGTTTTCCAGCGTTCCGTTAGTAACGGTAATGACAGTTGCATTTTTTATAAGTACGCTGCCTTTTTTTGTTTGAGCTGAAGCATAAGTAATACTTAGGCCCAACAAAACAGCAAGAAAATAATTAAACTTTTTCATGTCTTTACTTATTTGCGATTAAGGTTGGGTTAAGTGTTGCACTGAAAGGGAATGAACCAAATTGATCTACTGACATGGTTCCGTCGTAGCTTTCGCCTTCCACTTCACCAGATACGTTGATCGTGATATTCATTCCACCTGCAGCGATATCAAAGGAAAATGACATGGATTTGCCATTCACAGTTACTTCCTTCAAATCTGAGTTTATTTTACCTGATCCAGATGGATCATCTAAAGTGATGGTACCTTTATAATCAGAACCATCCTTGCTTATTTGGAAAACTCCTCCTGAACTACCTGCTGGTGACTCAGTAACATAATCCCAAGATCCATCAACTTTTGCAGGTGTTCCATCTCCTTCTTCCGATGCTTTTTTCTTAGGTTTTATCTCATAATCAAAGATATACCCATCCACAACCACATGTTTTATTTGACTGTCTTCAGCGAATAAAAGATCAGTGCTAATCACCAAATTGGCCATTTTCCCTTTTTCAATGGTGCCAGCAACTCTGCTCATTCCCAAAATGCTAGCTGCATTTGTTGTCAGAGCCGCTAGAGCAGCCTGTTCACTTAAGCCATTTTCGATCATGGTTTTAAGTGATTTCATGACATCTCCTGCTTTAGTTCCAGAAGTGGTGAAAGCAAATGGAATTCCTGCAGCCTCCAGCATAGCAGCTTGTTTGATACTATTATCATAAGCTTCCTTCACACGAGCATATTGTTGTTTTACATCCTCACTTACATCTTCTTTTTGAGCTTTAATAGCTTTATCATCTGGAATCTCTAAAGAAATCAAAACAGGAACATTGGCTTCTTTTATTACATCAATTACTGTAGCATAGTCATCTAAACCTTTTAAGATTAATTTGAATCCCAATTCTTTTTGCAGACTAATAGCTCTTCTAACTTCTAATTCAGAAGGAGCCGTGTACATGACCGGAACTTGACCATTGATCACATCCATCATAGCAGTGTAAGTAGGTGTCATTTCTGGTCTGGATACTCCAGAAACGGTTTGGTATTTCTCACCTCTTTGTTGTGTTAGTTTGGTGTTTTGGTAGATATCTCTAAATTTTGCCATGACACCAACTGCTGTGCCTGGATACATCCCTCTTGATCCTCTAAAACTAGATACCAATGCAGTATTTGTTTTTAAGACATTATTGGAATATTCGGATCCAAAAACTACAATTGCAGCCTTACCAGCTATCATTCCTCCATCAGGAAGAATTTGCGCAACAGTAAAACCGGCTTTTCTAAAATCTTCAACTTTATTGTCATCTCCAGAATATTGATCTACAGCTGATCTCCATGGAGTGATACCTGCTATTTCATCCGGAGGATTTGAGGACACAAAATCTTTAGGTCTTTCCGGGTCTTTTGGAGCAGTAATTCCAGCATCACTTCCTCCATCAATAAAACCAGGATAAACGAAAAGTGAATCTCCAGGTATTACTTTTGTTTCAATGGGTAAGCTGAGATTAGACCCTACTCCTTGTATAACTCCGTCTTTTATCAGAACGGTCGCTTTCATTCCCGATTTTCCCGGTTCTGAAAAGACTGTTGCATTTGTTATGGCATAAGTACTTGTAATAGGTTTCTTACCCGTTGGATCACTTTGAGCCAAAAGGGAATTTTCTGAAATCCATCCAAACACTAAAAGACCAAGAACGCTTGCTTTCAGTAATGTTTTTTTCATATTAATTGATGGTTAGACTTATAGGCAATCTAATAAAAGCCTAGGCAGAATCCTTTTGGAATTATTTTTTGAATCTATTTTTTTGATTAATGGCATTGTATTTGGGTCGAAATACTATTTAAGTACCTCTAAATGCAATGTGTGTTTGAAAGATTTACTCGACTGGTAAATCACTATATAAATTAGTATTCCTCTATTATCTTTAAGCGAGAGTTTAGTGATTAATTATGAAGAAAATCCTGATTATAGAGGATGATTTATTGATTTCAAGTCTAGTTCAGTTTCGGTTGAAAAAAGATGGATACGAAACCTTATTGGTACAAGACGGAAATGAAGGAACAAAAGCAATTGATTCGTTTAATCCAGATTTAATCATTACGGATGTGATGATTCCTTTTAAGAATGGGATTGAAATAATTCACTATGCAAGGAAGTCCAAACCTGATACGCCAATAATAGTATTGAGCTCATTGGGAGAGGAAGAAAAGATAGTCTTGGAGGCATTTAATTTAGGCGTGGCTGATTTTATTCCAAAGCCTTTTAATCCGAACGAATTAGCGATTAGAGTCAAACGAATTTTCAGGTAATTGTAAATGAAGAAAAGATTTATTCAATTTCTAATATTCTTTTCATTTATGGTTTTCTGTGCAAACCCATCTTTTGCTCAGGATAATTTACCATATACTGATTCCACCACATTTTTTAAATTCCTAGAATCTAAGGAAGAAATTCCCTCATTGAAATTCAGGTATAAAATAACCAATCCTAACCCTAGTAATGATTTATTAAATGATTCCACGCTAAACTTTGAAAAAGATGAACTGGGAATCTATCAATCACAAGCATTCGAAAAATTTTCATCTTGGTATAGTGCAGGTGAAAAATACCTTTTAAAAGAGGAGGTAATGCTAACGCCTGATTTTTTGATTTATGAAGAACCTTCAAATCTCAGTGCAGCAAGGGATTATGTCGATAATCTTTGGAGAAATAAAGATATTTTTATTAACGAAAAAAAACCTGAAGTAGGAGATGTTTTGGTGATACTGGCCAATATGGTTCCATATGAACCTATGTTTAAATACAGGTTCCAGTTTTTTTCAGATTATAAACTTTTATTAGTCACCAGTATCATTGGGTTTTTCTTGATCATGGCGATTGTCATGATCCTCTACATGATTTTTATTAAGATGCGATCTTCCAAAGTTGAAGCCAAAGAAAAAATATATGAAAGCCAAATAATAGGTCCTTTATCAGAGCTTTTATTCGAAAAAACGGAAGAGGAAATTAATAATCTTTCAGATGCTGAAATATTTGAATTTTTTCCTGAAAAGGATTTGAGAGGAAAGCATTTCAAACATGTATTAATCAATAAGATCATTTCTCTTAATAAGAAAATGAAAGGAGATTTTAAGGATAAACTAAAGGCCTTATATAAAAAATTTAAACTGGATGAAATATCTATCAAGAAGCTTAAGAGTAAACGATGGGATGTGATTACTACGGGTTTGGTCCAAATTAATGAAATGGATTTAGTAGAAGCTTTGCCCCAAGTTCAAGAATTAACTGATTCTTCAAATTTTTATATAAGATCACACGCTATTGCCACACTTTTAAATCTTTCTGAAAATGTGGATTTGAAAACGATTAAAAAACAATCATTTCCTCTCTCCAGGTGGCAACAGATGAATTATCTAAGGATTATTAAATATTTGCACATTCAAAAGACTATTCAAATAGAAACACTTTTTGAAGGTGAAAATCAAACAATCCGATTATTTGCATACAAGCTAGTGGGATTATTGGGAAGAGTTGATTTATTGGAGAAGTTGTCAAAACTAGCTCCGAATGTTTCTGATATTGAAAAAATAGAAATTCTTAAAACCTATCAAATGATAGGAGTACACACCGAGTCTACCTTCATCAATAAATGTTTAAGATCGGACAATATAAACCTAGTAGTGGCGGCAGCTAAAGCTTCTGGTCAGGTGGGAGATCAGGCTTCAGCATTTATTTTAATCGAGTTATTAAACGAAAACCCAAGTTTTAATTTAAAAATGATCTATCTGGACAGCATACTTAGGCTGGATAAATCCATGTATCAGCAATTTGTTTCGACTTCAAATGATAAGGAGCTCAATCAAATCAATGCACATCTTTTAGACCCTCTTCTTCAACATGTATAATTTTCTTTTTTATCTACTTCTAGAGGTCTTGGGTGTATTTTTCCTCATTTTAAGCTTCACTGTAATCGTGATTTATTTTGTGACAATGATTATGAGTGCTTTGGAATTGAGAGACCATTTGCGAAGAAACCGGTTTGCAGATTACCAGGATATCATTACCTCACCAATTGCCCCGGGGGTTTCTATCATAGCTCCAGCTTACAATGAAGCCCAGAACATTGTCCAGAATGCAAAAAGCTTAATGTCCCTGCATTATGGCAAGTTCGAAGTAATAATAGTGAATGATGGTTCAAAAGATAACACCTTAGAAAAATTGATTGAGGCTTTTGAATTAGAGAAAACAAACTATGCTTATAATTATCAGATTGATTGTAAGACAGTTAGAGGTGTTTATAAATCTAGAAATGAGTCTTTCAGCAAATTGATCATTGTGGATAAAAAGAATGGGGGAAAGGCTGATGCTTTAAATGCTGGAATTAATATTTCTTCACAAGAAATTATTGCTTGTATTGATGTGGATTGTATTCTCTCTCATGAGTCACTTACTCGTATGGTAAGACCTTTTATGGAAGAAACAAACCGAAAAGTTATAGCGGTAGGAGGAGTAATAGGAATTGCAAATAACTGTGATGTGCAAGATGGGATGGTAACAAAATATCGAATTCCAACAAGTCTCCTGGGGAGGTTTCAAGTTATCGAATATTTCAGAGCCTTTTTAATGGGCAGAATGGCCTGGACCAGGATTAATGGCTTGATGCTTATTTCCGGGGCATTTGGATTCTTTAATAGGGAACTTGTCTTAGCAGTAGGAGGCTACTTTCCAAAGACTGTTGGGGAAGATATGGAGCTCGTAGTTAGGATGAGAAGGTACATGGAAGAAAAAGATATTCCTTATAAAGTTGGCTTTGTTCCTGATCCACTTTGTTGGACAGAAGTTCCTGAAGATGAGGTAGTTTTATCCAGACAACGAAACAGATGGATTAGGGGTACAATTGAAACTTTACAGCTTCACCAAAAAGTAAGATTTAACCCCAAATATGGGGTGATGGGGATGTTGTCTTATCCTTATTGGAGTTTGTTTGAGAAGTCTGCTCCAATCATAGAATTATTGGGTTTACTCTACACCATTATTCTAATTTTAATTGGTGATTTCAGTGCTTTTTATTTCATAGCGCTTTATGCGATGCTGTATTTACTTTCATTGTTGGTTACCTCATTTAGCATATTATATGAGCAAATAGCCTTCAATAATTATAAAGAGAAGGATGACCTCAAGAATTTAATTTTCACTGTCTTGGTAGAACCATTTCTTATTCACCCAAAGATAGTTTTATGGGGTTTGAAAGGTCACCTTGACTTTATTAAAGGTAAAGGTGGTTGGGGCCAAATGATCCGCACTGGATTTAAAAAATCTGAAGACAGAAAAAAGTTTGAAGCTGAAACGAATTCCTGAGCTATGAAAAAAGCAGCAATTATTTTATTTATTGGATTTGCCGCTTTTGGTAATTTGCTGGCTCAAGATTCCTTTGATCCTGATGAACTATTTTTTGAGGCAAGAGAGCTTATTTTTGATAAAAAATATCAAGAAGGAAGGGCAATAGCTTTTAGAGCATTAGAGAGATATCCTGAATATGCTGACATTCTGATTTTGGTGGGAAGAAGTTATGCCTGGGAAGGGAAAAATGATTCTGCTTCTATTTATCTAGAAAAAGCGATTGTAGCTTCTCCAACCTATGAAGATGGTTATTCAGCTTATCTTGATAACCTCATGTGGTCTGATCAATACGATCAAGCCGATACTATTCTAGCAAGAGCAAAAGATAACTTTGGTACCCCATTGCCTGATAATCTTAGATATAAAGAATCCAGATTATTGTATTATCGCGAGGATTATGCTAAAGCCTATGAAATAGCCGAAGAATTATTTGATAAAGAATATGATCAGGAAGGTTTATTGGGGTTTATTCAAAATCTTCAACGGCTAAAAAGAACCAATGCAGTTGGGGTGACTTACGATTATGATAATTTCCAGGGAGATCTTACCCCTTGGAATACATTTTCTTTTTATGGAAGAACTCGGACAAACCTTACGGGTGCTTTGATAGCTCGGGTTACTCAGGCCTATCGATTTGATTCTCAAGGAACATTATTTGAGATAGATGCATATCCTTCCCTAGGAAAAAACATGTATGCTTATATAAATTTAGGAGGTTCTGGTGCTAACTTTTTTCCAAAGCTTAGATTTGGGACGTCTATATATTACAATTTGGAGAAAGCTTGGGAAGTAGAAGCCGGCTACCGGTATTTAGGTTTTGGAGAGGCAACTCATATATATACTGGTTCACTTGGAAAATATGTTGGTAACTGGTGGCTTAATCTCCGGGCAAATGTAATTCCTGACAATCGAAAGGTCAGTACTTCTGCCAATTTTCAGGCAAGATATTATTTCAAAACCGCAGAGGACTTCTTCAGTTTACAACTGAGTTCGGGTGTTTCACCTGATGAAGAAAACAGAGATCAAACCCAGCTTTTGAATTCCTATAGAGCCAGAGTAGGGTATCAACAATTGTTGACCAGTAGATTTATGATTTACGCTTTCACTGGATATAGTAGAGATGAACTATCTACGGATATCTTTAGAAACGATCTTAATTTTACATTAGGCTTAGAGTATAGATTTTAAAAACCATCGGATGATCTCAGAAGAACTAAAAATCTTACTCAGGCGTATTTTTCCAATCGTATTGATCTTAGTTTTGGTACCATTACTGAGCTATTCAGTTTGGTTAGTTGTTCCTAAGAAAAACCTCAATATCATAGTTATTGACAAAACTGTATTAGGACCGGGACTGTTGGAGCATAGTTCTTTTTTTTGGGTTTTAGAACACCTTAAATTCACGAAAGAGAGCAAAGATTTTTATGATAAAAAGACAGACTATTTAGGTTATTACCCTGCAGGCGAAAAGTCTGAACCTGAGATCAAGGATTTGTCGAAATTAACCAATGAGAAGGTTAAGGAAATGGTTGAAAAAAACGATCTTATTTTTATTGCAGATGCGTATGGAGTGATGGCTTCCTCGAATGATCTCGCAGATAGAAATTCTTTAAGGCCAAGGATTATTTATGGAGGTCTTGATACCAAAGATATTGAACTTTTAAGAGAGGCTAAATCCCAAGAAAAAACAATAATTGCTGAGTTTAACACCATGGCTAGCCCTACAACAAAGGAAAATAGGACGGAATTTGAAAATCTGATGGGGATAAAATGGACTGGATGGATCGGTAGATATTTTGATGAGTTGGATACATTAGTAAATGATGAAATTCCAGTTTGGCTTCGGAATCAATACAAAGAACAACATGAAGGAAATTGGATGACACCAGGACCGGGACTCATTTTCATTCATGAAGATGGAGTTGTGGAAGGGATGAAATTTGAGGAGGATTATTTGAATAAAATACCGTTGATTCGTTCTCAAAAAAGAAATCCACTTGCAGAAAATTTACCTGATATTGTACCTTATCCTGATTGGTTTGACGTGGTATTGATTGAAAGAGATTATCAAGTAATTTCTTATTACGACATTAACCCTACAGCTGATGGATTGGAGAAATTAAGAAGTCTGGGACTGCCAAGGTTTTTTCCTGCAGCAGTTGCAAAACCCAATGGAATAGGGAACTTATATTATTTTGCAGGAGATTTTTCAGACCTCCGATCTGACCTTGGATCTTCTAGATTTTCTGGGTTACCTTTTTTATGGAAAGGTCTTCATCTGGTGACTGATTATACTGATAGAGAAAGTTTCTTTTGGAATTATTATTATCCTTTGACTTCTAAAATTCTAGAAAGAGCTTATTCTGAAAAAAGGTAAAAACTACTCTTGTCCCTCAGGTAAAAGTTTGGAAGTCTGAATTACATAATTGTTTCTATTCTTAAACTCTTCAAACTCTCCAATCAATCGTGTCAGATTTTCGGTATCATTAATCGGGTCTATGTTCAGTCTATCACTGATCAAAAACAATTGTCCGTCGGAAAGAAAAAACTCTTCATTTATATAGTCAACCAATTGGTTTTTATTCCTCATAAGAGGCATAGCAAGCTTTGATTGGAAAACTTGTGCAGTATCAAATACTTGTCCCAACCATACTACTTCTTCAGGTTGATCCAAACCGACTTGTTTATCTAAGAATGAAAGTAGAGAAGGAGTGACCTCAAAATGTGATGTCAATCCTTTGAAATGAGTTCTTCTTTTTAGCTTAGGAGAATAAATTATCAATGGGACATGAAATCTATCTAGCCTTGAGGACATAGGGACTTCAGGTAAACGATGGTCTCCAGTTATTACAAAAATGGTGTTCTCAAACTCCGTCCTTTTACTATACTCATTCATGAATTCCTTAATAGCTTCATCTACATAAAGAATAGTCATGTAAATGTCCTCGTATGATAAATAATCTTGAACCTTACTTTCAGAAAAATTTAAATTATTTTCTAAGTGATTCAGCAATTTTGGTTTAAATATTTCTGGGTTGGGAACAATATATGGATCGTGAGAAGTCTGTGTTTGGAAAATTCTGATCTGAGGTAAAGAATCAGATTCAGGAAGTTTATCCAAGCCATTAGAAAACATAGCTTTATCTGGATATCCCCAAGAAAATCCAGTAGAGGATGGAGTCTTTTGATATTGTGGACCATAATCACGTTGATCTACAATAAGGTCTACACCTTGATAGACTAAAAAATCTCCCTCATTGTCGAAGTTTTTATCCGAACCTATAAAGAAATCAATGGTATAATTATTTTTCTTCAAAATACTTAAGAATGAATCGTGATTTGGAAATTCCGTGGCAAATTCAAGAAATCCATTTTGACCAAAAGGCAGTCCAGCAAAAATCCCAGGCAAAATTCCAAAAGTTCTTCCTGTTGATGAAATGGCATTATCCCAGACCAAACTATAATTTGACAAGGAATCTAAATAAGGGGTAAAACTGCCCAAATAAGCATTTTCTCCTGAATAAGCTCTTCCAAGACTTTCTGCAAAAATGAAAACGATATCTGGCTTGGAAGTTAGGCTGTCAAAAAATGGGCTTAGCACGTCTGGATACTCCGCAGTGTGCATAAATGGGTAATTGTTATCCGTGAAGGTCTTTTTGACAGTTAGATTTTTTCCAGATGGTCGCAAGTAAAAGTCAAAATAATAATCGTCTGAAAACATGAAATAGTTAAATGACTGCTGCACCAAGAAATTGGTTTTATTTTGCTCTACATTAAATCTGTTTTCATTTACACTATCAGATTCAGAGACGGGAAAATAGACAAAAGCCAACAATAAAATAACTCCAAAACCAGTCATCCAAAGATAGGTTTTCAGACTTAAGTTAATCCGGTTAGCAGCAAACCAAAGGATAAATCCTATTACTACCAGTGAAGCAATACTTAGGATTAAAGTAAGTGGAGTTAATACTCCAGAACTGCTGACAGTAATAATTAAGTCGTCATAACTGTAAGCAAAAATATCACTTCCTAAAGGCTGCAGGGTCCGGACAAAATAAAATATCAGTGAAATCTGTAAGGAAATTGCAACCAGGAAAATTAAATCAAGGGTGATTTTAGAAATCTTTATTGAAAGGAGACTAATTATAAGATAAATGATCATTACTAATCCAAAAAAATAGAGTAACCAATTTAAATCTCTGATAAAACTCTTTAAAGCGACATCTCTGAAAGAAAAACTTAATACGTGTTGATCGAATACTAGGTATAGTTCAAGAAATCGAAAGAGAATTACTATTCCACTAAAAATGAGGGCCATCCCCCAGAAATTTCCAAGTATTGTTTTTAATTTATAAGGTAAAGTAGACCTAATTTCAGCTTTCTGAGCCATATTTGATCAATAACTTTTTGGGTTAAGACTCAAAAGATAGGGCAAAATCGGGTATCTTCACCTTCTCAAATTAAATTTATGGGTAAATCAGATCTCTTATTTGAGCTTTACAGTAACTTGAGTACTACTGGCGCTCTTACTTTCAGTTCAAAATCATTAGTCAATAAGATGCTTTCTTTTTCCGACTTATCAAATGCAAAACTGATAGTCGAAATGGGAGGGGGAGATGGAAGCATTACACAGGGTATTGTGGATAGATTAGCTCCTGATGCTGAACTTTTGGTTTTTGAGATAAGTACGTCTTTTTGTGAAGCGATGGAAAAGCAGTTTCCTCAAGAAAATGTTAAAATCATCAATGATTCTGCTGAAAATATTCATTTGTACCTTGAAGGGAAAAAAGTAGATTATATTTTCTCCTCACTTCCATTTAGTTTTATTTCTCCTGAAATCAGGGATGAAATTCTAAGGCAAAGTAGTTCGGCTCTAAATAGCAGTGGTTACTTTATCCAAATTTGCTATTCCTATCTATTGAAAAACTTATTCAAAAAGCATTTTAAGTCTGTGAGTTCGAGCTTTACCCTAAAGAATTTGCCCCCAGCTTTTGTAATGGTTTGTAAATAAAATAATCATGGATATTCTGCAAACTGCTCTTTTGGAAATGTGCAGAAAAAGAAGAAATATTTTTTTTTATCCTGAAGATATTATTCGTGAAATGTTTCCGGAAGATTGGAGACATTTTTTACCAGAATTGGAATCCTTAATTAATTCTCTTTACAAAAGAGGTGTAATTGAGGTGGAAGAAACTTTCAACAAAAGCTTAATTTCTATTAATGAAAAGAATAGTGTCAAAATAAGATGCATTGCTAAACCTAAATCCTAACAGGACTGTTCTACCACCAATTAATAGAGAGAAAAAATGGATAATGAGTTAAAATTACCGCAAACAAAAATAACTGTACCTGAAGGTATGGAATTGATTACGTTAGGCGCAGGCTGTTTTTGGTGTACGGAAGCTGTGTTTCAGAGACTCAATGGAGTAGAATCAGTTATTTCAGGTTATTCCAATGGAATAGTAGAAAACCCAAGCTACAGAGAAATATGTTCTGGCACTACGGGGCATGCCGAAGTTGTAGAGGTTTATTTTGATCCTAAAATCATCAGTTTACATAAGATTTTGGAAATCTTTTTTGCAACTCACGATCCGACCACATTGAATAAGCAAGGAGCCGATACGGGTCCTCAATATAGATCTGCCATCTATTATGTGACGGATGATCAGAAAAAAATAATAACTGAATTAGTAAATCAACTCAACGAATCTGGGGTTTTTGGAAAGAGGATTGTAACAGAAATTGCCCCATTATTGAGTTTTTATCCAGCAGAAAACTTCCATCAGGATTATTATAATTTAAATGGATATCAACCTTATTGCCAATTTGTGATCAAGCCTAAAGTCAATAAATTGGAGAAGTTCTTTAAGGAAGAAATTAAGTCTTAGAATTAAAAAAATTTATGCTGACAATGAAGCGAACCAGGGCACAAGAATCCAGAGCTGCCATTGAGCGTATGTACATTACCATGCGCCATTTGTTTACAAGAGGCAGTTATAAACCCATGGGTATTTCTGGGGAAAGTCTTGTAAATGCGCTCATGGTATTAAGTCCAGAAATCTATGGGACCATTACAGATTCGGAAAAATTAGAATTAGATGGATTGCTTTATGTTATGGAGCGTTTGCCCCGAGGGATAGAAGAATGTAGGTATGTTCGATTGATTAGCAGGGAAGGATATGAAATATCTCATTTAGAGCCTATTATTCCTGCAAAACGAAAGCGGAACTGCTACAGACTCGATGAGCAAGTGATGTATGTAGAGATGACGCGTGGAAGATCTGATATTTATGATATATTAACTCACCTTACTTTTCTTTACATAGAGTCTCGCAAAATACTTCGTAATAGTACTGATCCAAAGGGTAAAATTTCACAGAATTGGATCATGCTAGAGGAGCTGGTTAAAAAGGAAGCAAATGGTGAGGACTTCGAAAAGGAAGCTGCTAGTGCTTATTTAAGTCATTTAATAGGCAGAACTTTCGAAGAAACAGTTTCAGCTGTTGACAAATTTGAAAAATCTGCTAATTCCAATAGTCTTTTCTCCATTGTTTATCACATGGGAAGATTAGCCTATGATGAAAATACAAAAAATCTAGATCGAGAAATTTCCTTTTCAGCAACACTCCGAGAAAGAATAGGACATCACGTATATGGTGAGATGTGGGCAAGAAGAATCAAATTGTCTTTGGATAAACACAATTTGATCAAACGGCCTATTCATGTGATTTCAGCTAATCTTCATTCTGTTTTAAATACTATTTATGCCCCTCAACTTTTGGGGGTAAAAGATTATGAATCACTTGAAAAAGTGGTTTTGGATATCAGTGTTAAGACAAAAGGCAATAAAGGAAAGGCTATTTATGATTATGCTTTAAAACATGGTTTTATAGATCTACCTGACGAGTCTGGGACGAATATTGGCACTCAAATTATAGATACAGCTTTACTTGAAAAAGATGAGTTATTGCCTGGGATCAAATTGCCTGAAGAAAGGGAAAAACGTCCAGTTTTCGTGGTTATGGATTATGCATTTGGAGAACAGGCTTATGAATGCTTTGATGAATTATTGAAACCCTTCAAAAAAGGGAAAAAAGACATACCATTGAATGTAGTGTCAACCAGCATCATGGGCAAAGCAGGAATTTTATATGGAGGAAAAGGTGATTTGATGATCCCGTCTTCACATATTTTTGAAGGTACCGCTGATAATTATCCGTTTAAAAATGAGCTGAAGAAATCTGATTTTGAAGGATTTGGATTGGGAGTTTACCAAGGATCTATGATTACTGTATTGGGTACTTCCCTTCAAAATAAGGATATCCTGACCTATTTTATGGAATCTAGTTGGCATGCAGTTGGTCTTGAAATGGAAGGTGCACATTATCAAAAAGCGATACAATCAGCTTCAAAAATCAGAAGAAGCATTCCTTCCAATGTAAAAATTCTTTATGCTTACTACGCATCAGACAACCCATTAGAAACTGGAAGTACATTAGCTTCCGGTGCATTGGGGATGGATGGAGTAAGGCCAACCTACTTAATTACTTTTAAAATATTGGAGAAGTTGTTTTCCTAAAATCTAGGCTGCTTTTTAACAGGTAGCCTTTTTATTTCGTCATTTTTCTGCGAATTAAATTGACCAACTCATGCGCAGAATAATGGTATATCTTTTATTTTTAGGCTTTTGCATTTTCCAGAGCTTTGGTGAACAAAGTGAAATTGGAAATACTGAATTTTATTGGGATCAAACAGGATGTGCTGACCCTTGGGCAAGCATGGAAGGAAATTCTGAAGAAGAATTAAAATTGGCAATTTTAGACTATTTGAAATCCGAAGGTGTGAAGAAGGCTAGGATCATTGGTTTTTCCGATGAAGCAGAACAACAGTTTTGTCTTGCATGTATCTGTACAACTGGAAGAAGGTTTCATCTGGAGGTTCCCAGTAATTAAAAAAGCAAAATACTGGAATTAGGATTTAAAGAAGCTTGAACGAAAACTGCTTCAAAAACAAAAGAGCCACTCAGTTTTGAGTGGCTCTTTTGTTTTTCTATTGAAGGTTAGAGTTGATTGGAGGGGGACCTGGAGGAACCATCCCTTTATACACATAATCTCCCAAATGCTCTTTAAAATCTGCTTTAACTGCCTCTACAAGTTCTGGATTTTGGAATAAATCTACCATCGTCATTGATAATGCTTTTGCAGCATAAGCCATTCCTTTATGACCTATAGACATCCCGCCGGCAGCTACCACTGCCCAAGAATGCCAAGGTGTCCCGTTAGGAGCAGTGGTTGCTGAAAGCCTGATTGTAGGAACAACATAACTCACATCTCCGACATCAGTACTTCCACCCATGCTATGCACAGCAGTTTCTTCCATCGGTTCAATTTTTGACACTAAACCTATCTGGGGTTTTCCTGTTGCCTCTTGAATCTTTTTTGCAAATTCCTGTTCCTCTTCTGTATAAGATATTGGTCCCAAAGTCTCCAAATTCTTCTGTAATGCTGCAGATCCAGTTCTATTGACCAAAACTTCATGAATACCTGAAATCAAATTCACTTCGTAATCCACATTCGCCATGATGGCTGCTCCTTCTGCCATTTTCATAACTTGTTCATAAACCGGCATCAAACCGTCACGGCTGCTATCTCTGACTCGAACCCAAATTCTGCTGTAATCAGGGACAACATTGACCACTTGACCAGCATCCTGAATATGATAATGGATTCTCACCGTAGGTTTGATATGCTCTCTATAATAATTTATACCAGTAGTATAGAGCTCCAAAGCATCAGAAGCGGATCTGCCGTTCCAAGGGTCAGCAGCCGCATGAGCTGCCTGCCCTTTGAATTCCACTTGAAAATCGACTAAAGCTAGACCTTTTTGTACTGCGGCCTTAGTTTCTGCCGCAGGATGCCAATCCATTACTACATCCACATCCTCAAACAAACCTGCTCGGATCATCCAAAGTTTACCAAAGAACTTCTCTTCTGCAGGGGTGCCATAAAAACGAACTGTGCCCTGGATTTTTCCTTCTTCTATCAGATCTTTAATTGCTGCAGCAGCTCCTAAGGAGGCAACTCCAAACAAATTATGTCCGCAACCATGGCCAGGAGCATCTTCGTGTAATGGACTTTTGTAAGGCACTTTATTTTGAGAAAGTCCCGGAAGTGCATCAAACTCTCCTAAGATACCAATCACCGGGGAACCAGAACCGTACTCTGCAACGAATGCGGTTGGTATTTCGCCTACGCCTCTGGTTACTTTAAATCCTAGACTTTCAGCATAGTCTGAAAGAGCAGCTGCGGATTGGGTTTCTTGAAATGCAATTTCTTCAAATGACCAGATCTTATCACTCAATTCTGTCAGTGC
Organism: Algoriphagus sp. SE2; assembly: GCF_039563885.1. Taxonomy (NCBI): domain Bacteria; kingdom Pseudomonadati; phylum Bacteroidota; class Cytophagia; order Cytophagales; family Cyclobacteriaceae; genus Algoriphagus; species Algoriphagus sp. SE2. The sequence continues at coordinate 27,910 of NZ_JBCLWJ010000005.1, forward strand.
TTCAAAGCGTGTATCTACAGATTGAATGACCTCTGTTTTTAAAGGGTTTGGTTTTTCTTTTTTCTGCGCCTGCAAAGGAATACTGCTCCCAATTCCAAATGCAAATAGGAGGAGGGAAGGGTAAATTTTTTTCATAGGTAGATGGTTTTTTTGTGTTTTTAAGGTAAGGAAAATTTTGATTCAAGAATTGAATGCAGGCGATAAAGGATAAAGAAAAAGCAGCCTTTCAGCTGCTTTCAATATCTTTTTTAATCTCTTACCAAGCTATTCCATAATCATCGCCATAATCACTAGATCCACCCCAGAAACTTCCATGCTTCCAGTCAAACCAAATGGCGTTTATAGGCCCTGAAGTTTTGTTCCATAGTTCAATCGAATAACCCTTGGATGCCAATTCCTTATTGATCCAATCAGGAGAATCCTTTCTCAACACAATAGCTCCAGGACGAATTTCATGGGCTCCAAAAGAACTCTGCATTTGATAAGAATTGAAATTGGCTGCTTCCGTTGCTTCTTGGATCTCCATACCAAATTCAACTACATTTAGAAATAGTTGTAACAAGTTTTGATCTTGCGAATCACCACCTTGTACTGCAAATGCAAGAAAAGGTTTTCCATCTTTCATGGCTAAACTTGGAGTAAGCGTTACCCTTGGTCTTTTACCAGGTTCGGGTAAATTATATGGGTTCAAATTCTCATCTAAAACAAAGCTCTGCATACGCTGTGAAAGTCCAACACCAGAATTACCAGCCACTACAGCAGGAATCCAACCACCGCTAGGAGTAACTGAAACAACCCATCCTTCCGCATCAGCAGTTTCTACAGAAGTAGTACCACTTTGGAAGTCAGCGATAAACTGCTGATCCAGCTTGCTGTTTAATTCTTCTGGAGAAAGCATTGCCATTGCCTGCTGATTTTTCTTCAATAGATCTATGTAAGGGTTTGTTTCACCTTGGAAAGGATAAGGGTCACCAGCTCCTATTTTAGGATCATTTGATTCACCAATCAGTTTTGCGCGCTCCTTCGCGTATTCTTTGGATAGCAAGCCTTTCATTGGAGAATTTACAAATGCAGGATCTCCATAATAAAAATCTCTATCTGCAAAAGCTAGATTCATCGCCTGATAAACCGTATGAATGTAGTTAGCAGAATTATAGCCCATGGACTTTAAATCAAAATTTTCTAAAATATTTAAAGACTGAAGTAAAGCGGGTCCCTGTGTCCATTCCTGCAACTTATATACATCAATTCCCTTGTAGTTTACATGAAGAGGCTCTTCAATTTTCACTTTCCAGTTAGCCAAATCAGCTTCTGTAAATAAGCCACCTTGTTCACGGGTTCCTCTTACAATCTCCTTAGCAATATCACCTTTGTAAAACCTATCATAAGCAGCATAGATGGCTTCTTTTCTTGATTTACCAGCTGCTAAAGCTTCTTTTTCAGTTTCCACTAATTTCGATAAGGTTTTATATAAATCTTCCTGAACAAAAATTTCTCCTGGTGATGGAGCTTCTCTTTCTTCTCCTAAGTGTGGAAGGAAAATTTTCTTAGAATAAGGCCATTGTTTGATTCTTGCTTTTTGAGCCTCCATTGCATTGGCAGTTTGGGCTTCGATTGGATATCCCATCGCTAATTCCATAGATGGTTTCAATACCTGCTCTAAACTCATGGTTCCAAACTCCGCAAGCATAGTCATTATACCACCGGGTGTTCCAGGAGTTGTCGCTGCCAAAGGTCCATATTGAGGAGGATAATCCATTCCTTGGGATTTATAGAATTCTACAGTTGCACCCGTAGGGGCATAGCCTAATGCATTAATTGCTATGACTTTTTTAGTATTTGGATTATAGATTAAAGCCTGGGTTTCCCCACCCCAAGAGAGCACATCCCACATCGTGGAAGTAGCTGCAATCATGGCACAGGCAGCATCTACGGCATTTCCTCCTTGCTGAAAAATTGCTGCTCCAGCAGTGGCTCCTAAAGGTTTACCGGTAATCGCTACCCAGTTTTTGCCGTGTAGAATAGGCTTATTATTTGGTGTAGTTCCAGCTCCTAATCCGGGTAGACCTTGAGCATGAAGATTCCAAGTTAAAAGAAGTGTGAAGATTAATAAGTAAAACTTTTTCATGTTAATAGATTGAGTGTTTTAGTTCGTTCCATCAAGTAATTGGCTCATTATTGGCCTAAAACCTGGAAATTGAGAGTTGTAGTGCGTAAATAATTGAAATAGCCCACTCGGGTCTTTTAGATCAATACCATTTTTTTCTGCGTAATCAGACATTTCTTTAGCCTGATCTCCAAAAACTGCAAAGATCTTTTTCCTTCCTCTTGGGACTTCATAAATATCTTTACCTCTTAGAAAGTAGTAAATATTCCTTTTTATGATTTGATCATTTCTATTTCCTACCATGAGGGCGGTATTATAATTCGATTCTTTAAATACTGCCATCGTTCTTCTCATAAGCGGTAATTCTCCATCAACTAGAACTTCGAAGAAACCAGCTATTGGCGAACCTTCATCTTTGAAATCCATTCCGTTTACAAAATATCTAGGAACTTTATAGGTGGAATCAACAAAAACAAAGTTTTGGATTCTCAATCCGGGCATTACCGAAACCAAATTATTTTCAGGTTCCATTAATTCGAACATATTTGAGACAATATTGTATCGTACTCTAAACCCCTCTAATAATTGTTGATCTCTATATAATAGGAGTGAGGCCGAATTCCATTTGGTATCTAAAAAATAATTTCCTTCAAGTTTTTTCGGTTCTGGAGGGATCCCGTAAACTGCATTGCCCCCGATCATATTAGGTCGATCATTGAATAGGTTAGTAATATTATTGGCCCGGATGGTTTTTTGTAAAGCTGCCCCGGAGCCCTCTGCCCCATATTTAACTAAAAAAAGATCTCCTAAATCCAGATCTTTACTTAGCCTGACTATTTGCTCATATTGATTATATCCAGGCATATTCAAAGCCAAGGTGTATTTATCCTCCAAAACTTTTTCTAATGTGAAATTGCCACCACTGCTGGAAACCACTCCATATGCGGTTCCTCTCAAAGTAACATTTACACCATCGATGTATTCTTTCGTATCAGCATCTAGAATTCTCCCTTTAATTTGAAATGTTTGCCCAGCAAGAGGAAAGCAGTAAAAAGAACCTACTGAAATCAGGAAGATCAATAGAATCATTTTTTTTTTGAAATCCTTCATAGTTGGTCTTTTGTATGTTTCAATAGAAATATAACTTAAAATGATGTAACGATTCCAGTTTATTACTAGATACTATTTATTAATGTGATAATATGGATAGTAATTCAGCTAAAATTTATATTTTATGTTTATCCTTAATAAAGACTTATATTTGAACTAATCGAGCTGATTGTTACCAGTTTTTTACAATTTGAAAAATACACCAACCTTTGGATTTCTCTTCATTTAATTTTGAACCTTCTTTACAAGAGGGTTTAGACGCAATGGGTTTTGATAAGCCCACTCCTATACAAGAAAAAGCAATTCCTGTAATTTTAGACAATAAAGATTTAATTGCCTGTGCTCAGACAGGAACGGGCAAAACGGCTGCTTTTATTCTCCCAGTACTCAATAAAATATCAAAATCCAGTTCTGAAAAAATCAACACATTAGTGTTGGCTCCAACTCGTGAGCTTGCTATTCAAATTGACCAGCAAGTTCAAGGATTCGCTTACTTTCTGGGCATCAGTTGTATTCCAATTTATGGAGGAGGAGATGGTATTGTATGGGAGCAGCAGAAAAAGGCCTTAGAAACAGGGGCTGAAATAGTTGTCGCAACACCAGGAAGATTAATAGCTCTTCTGGCAGGTGGTAAAATGGATTTGAGTTCCTTGCAGCACCTAATCTTAGATGAGGCTGACAGGATGATGGATATGGGCTTTTCGGATGATATTCTAAAAATTGTCAACTACTTACCAAAAGAAAGACAGACTATTCTATTTTCTGCGACAATGCCTTCAAAGATCCGTCAATTCAGTATGAAAATTCTGAAAAACCCAGAAGAGATTTCAATTGCAATGGGGAAGACTGCGGAAGGAGTAACTCAGGTAATGTATTCTGTTTATGATACTCAAAAAGAGGCTTTGGTAAAACATATTCTTTCTCAAAAATCATACGAAGCAGTCATTATTTTTGCATCTACAAAAGATAAAGTAAAAGCATTATATAAAGTTCTGAGAAAACAATTTGACGTCGAAGCTTTCCATTCGGATCTAGAACAGATAGATCGGGAAAAGATCATGTCCGCATTTAAAAATAAGGCAGTTAAAATTCTTATTGGAACTGATATTATATCCAGAGGTATTGATGTAGTTGGGATAGAATTAGTCATCAATTTTGATACTCCAAGTGATCCAGAGGATTATGTCCACAGAGTTGGAAGAACTGCAAGAGCAGATATGGAAGGAGAAGCCATTACTTTTGTTAATCCAAAAGATCAACAGAAATTTGGTAGAATTGAGAAATTAATTGGTATGAAAATCACTCAAAATCCTTTGCCAGAGGGTTTTGAAAAAGGTCCAGTATACAGTGGTGATTCCTTTAAATCAAATAGAAAATTTGATAAACCAAGGAATGAAGTTCCATCAAAGTCTTCAAAAGGGAAAAAGAAATTTCCCAAAAGACAAAAGCCACAGGATATCAATACAAAAAAAGAAAATCAAACTGAAAAACAGATAACTTCTAACTCTGAAGCAGGGAGAGTTGAATCAAGTTCAAATGAGCAGAATCCATCTTCAAAACCTTCTAGATTTGGAAATAGAAAGAATGTCATTAAACCTGAATAGAATTTGAATTGTTTTTTTAAGCTACTTCGACTAAATTGAAGTAGCTCTTTTTTTTAAATGTGTTTGCGAAAATGTAGCAAACATCCTCTTAAAATTACGACCAAAGGAAATTTTTATAACAAAAATTCAAGTAAATGTTATTGACTCAATTAATTCAACTTTTTGAACGAGATATAGACAGGCTCTACAAGGAAATAGAAGCTTACTCAGATGAAGATACCTTGTGGAAAACAGATCATAAAATAAATAATTCTGCTGGTAATCTTTGCCTCCATCTTTTAGGTAATCTCCAAGCTTTTGTTGGGCATGAATTAGGAGGTTTTAATTATGAACGAGATAGGGAATTTGAATTTGCAGGGAAAAATGTCCCTAAATCAAAACTTCTTGCAGACATTATAAATTTGAAACGGATTATGATTAGTAGTTTGGAAGGAATGGATGAATCATTGATTACAAAAAATTACCCAAAAGAAATTTTTGGGAAGCCCATGACAAATGAATTCTTTTTAATCCATCTATATGGACATTTCAATTATCATTTAGGTCAAATTAATTATCACAGAAGATTACTGAATAACTAAGAAAAAAGCCCTGTTTGGGGCTTTTATTAGTATAAAGTTCTGAATCGAATAGTACCTGGAATTGACTTTAGAGCATCAATTGCATCTGGTGAATATGCTTTATCAATATCGGTAATTACATATCCTATTTTTTCATTAGTCTTAAGATATTGACCTACGATATTAATCTCATAGTTTGCCAAAACCTGATTTATTTTTGCTAATACTCCGGGTTCATTCATGTGAATATGAATCAATCTATGTGCATCATTCAAAAATGGTAGTTGAATATTAGGGAAATTTACTGAATTATACGTGTTTCCTGTATTGACATATTCCATGATTTTTCCAGGAACAAATCGTGCGATATTTTCCTGTGCTTCCAGAGTACTTCCTCCTATATGCGGGGTCAAAATAGTATTGGGCAAACCAATTAATTCAGATACAAAAGGCTCAGAATTGTTTTTGGGTTCTTCCGGGAAAACATCTACGGCACATCCTGCCAAATGACCTGATAGAATTGCCTCTTTCAAAGCTGGTATTTCTACAACATGCCCTCGACTTAAATTAACCAAAATGGCTCCTTTTTTCATTTTGGAGATCATTTTCTTGTCAATCAAGTTTTTATTTGACTTTCTACCGTCAACATGCAAGGAAATCATATCACAGGTGCTCAAAAGCTCTCCAAGAGAATTTAATTTCGTAGCATTTCCTAAGGCAAGCCTTTCAATGACATCGTAATAAAAAACATTCATACCCATATTTTCTGCTAAGACAGAAAGTTGGGCTCCAATATTCCCATAACCCACAATACCTAGTTTTTTCCCTCTCACTTCAAAACTTCCACTTGCGGATTTATCCCATTTTCCTTGATGCATTAAAACCGTTTTATCGGTAAAATTCCGCATCAGAAAAATAATTTCGGCAATTGCCATTTCCACTACTGATCTTGTATTGCTGAAAGGCGCATTAAAAACCGCAATTCCTTTCTCTTGACAAGTCTCCAGATCAATCTGATTGGTTCCAATACAAAATGCCCCTATTGCAATGAGCCGGTTTGCATTTTCTAATACTTTCTTAGTTATATTGGTTTTGGAGCGAATTCCGATAATTGAGACATTTTTAATTTTCTCACAGAGTTCTTCTTCACTCATGGCAGAACTTATTACCTCAACATCGTATCCTTCTTCTTTAAGTAGTTCAACACCTATTTGATGGACGTTTTCTAAAAGCAATACTTTTATTCTACTTTTTGGATATGAAAATTTTGTGTTCAATTTATTGATATATAAAATTTCATCTAAACTTGGGGCGATATGATCTGCCTGACTTGTTACTTTAGGACGTGAAACGTTTTCTGTAAATGCATAAAACTTATTTGCTAAGCCAGAAGCTTTAATTTCATAGTCGGTATATCCATCCCCAATCACATAAATATCACCATCTAAATTAATCCTTTTAATCGTTTCAGCTTTTCCATTATTAAGTGAAAGCGGGTTTTCTCTATTAAAATCAATTATGTTACCCGCATCATCATAGACAAATTCATTAGCAAAAACATTCTCTTCTTTTATTCCATAATCTCCGACAATTGGGATAATAAAATCTTTAAATCCATTAGATATTATGAAAATATCTTCAGCATTTTCTTGCAAAAATTCCTTATTCCTTTCGAAGGATTTTGAAACTTTTAATTTTAATGCATTAATCAAATCAATAATTTGATTTTTGCTGGCATTAAGAATTTCGAGTCTTTGGATTAAACTATCCCTAAAAGTTACGGAACCTTCCATTCCTTTGTCGGTTATGTCCTTGATAGCTTGAAGTTTACTTTCTTTTTCAGGGTCATTTTCCAGACTTATTTCTCCCAAGATGTCTAATGCTTCCACTTGTGTGAAAGTACTATCAAAGTCAATGATGAATTTTTTGGTTTGAGGCATGAGCAGGGTCTAATTTTTATTAGGAAGTAAAATTACAGTATTGTTAAAAATATAGAAGCTTTATTGAATAAATTGTTCCTACAAGTTTTACTTCTAAAGATTTTTGCAATCTCAATAGAAAATCAAAATTAAAATTGACTTTATTTTTTAGGAATTGACGACTTAAATCTTTTAAACTACCGAGCAATGAATTATTTTTGAAATTATAAAATATGACCCCATGAATAGAATTCTATCAGTATTTTCAATTGCCAGTATCACTGTAGCTGTAGCTTGTTCTTCTCCTGTTAAAGAAAAGCAAGATCAACCTACCCAAGAAAAGGTTGCAGGAGTTTATGGCGCAGATGTAAATGAAAACAACATCACCAATATATCTGAAATGGTAAGTCTTGTTGAAGAGCAAGGAACTTTTGAAGGGAAAATAATTGGTGAGATTGATGAAGTTTGCAGTAGCAAAGGATGCTGGCTAACCATGGAGTTGCCAAACGGCAATAGCATGAGAGTTACTTTTAAAGATTATGAATTTTTTGTTCCAAAAAACTCCCAAGGATATCCTGTGATTTTGGAAGGCGTTGCTATTCTTACTGAAACAGATGTTGAGACTCAAAGACATTATGCCAAGGATGCTGGAAAACCTGTTGAAGAAATTGAAAAAATTACAGAACCAAAAAGGGAAATCACTTTTGAAGCAGTTGGTGTCAAAATAAAAGATAAAGCCTGATAATGGCAATTGCATTGGATAATTTGAGAGTTGGTCGTAATTACCTATTGATCAATCAGGGTGAAGTAAGAAAATTACAGATCATTGACAGATTAAGTGGGGATAATTTTAAAGTAAAGGACCTTGACACATTAGAGTATTATACAATATTTGAACTGCTACAATGGGGAAAAGGAAAAGATTACGATCTCGACGAAATCCGATAACGTCTTCAAAGTCTATAATCTCAATATGTGCTTCTAAATACAGAAACTGTCATTTAAGATTTTAACTTTGAGGAAAATTTAAGAAATGAGTAAAAAAAGCGGTTTTCAAGCAATTCTTGGAGCAAAATGTCCTCAATGCAGAGAAGGTAACTTATTTCCGGTTTCTCCTTTTAGTTTTAGAAAAATTTCTGCAATTAATCAAACCTGTCCAAATTGTAACGCAAATTTAAATCCTGAACCAGATTTTTACTACGGAGCGATGTATATAAGTTATGCGTTCTCCGTTGCACTGGTAATTACAGCACTCACTGCCATCAATATTTTGATAGAAAAACCTGAATTGTGGATGTATTTGACAATAGTGGTAGTCGGTAATTTGCTACTGTTTCCAGCAATGCTTCGATATTCTAAAGTCCTTTATCTGTATGGAGTAGGCAAATTAAAATATAGAGGACATTAATTTTTTAAAAAGTTAGATGGCTTTATCAAAACTCTTGTCAGGCTTAATGTAACTAAAATCAGATAGAAAAGGGCAGGAACTCCTCCAATAACAGATAAGATTCTTACCCCGTCTATACCTGAAAATAAGACCATGATCCAGGCTAAAAAAGCTATCAGAGTTCCCCATACTATTTTTAGATTCGTATCTGACTGAAAAGGGTCATTTCCTATATTCTTCATACTTAAGCTTGCCAAAGCATCTGTACTAGAATCAGCAGCAGTTACATAGGAAATGAATATTGCAAGAATAAATAATCTAGCAAAAAGCTTAAAGTAGCCCAAATCCTCAAAAACTTGATAGATAATGGATTCTGGACCAGATGTTTCATATAAGTTCTGATAGAATTCTGGTTTGAGGATTGCCAGGTCCAATGTAGTTCCTCCAAATATCCCCATCCAAACAAGACAGAATAAGGCTGGGAGAAACCAATTAAAAAGCAAAAATTCTCTTACAGTTCTTCCCAATGCTATTTTACCTAAAAACAAGGATGTTACAGGTGCCCAGGCCATCCAAATTGCAAAATTAAATATAGACCAATCATAGGTCCAAGTATTTCCTTTACCGCTTAATTGAAGACTTAAATCAATAAAGTTTTTACCATATTCTTTAAATCCCATTAAAATAGAATCTATAATTTTTGATTTCTCTCCAACGAATACAAATAGAATAGCAATCAAAAAAAAGAAGAACAGGTTGAACAACGAGAGATTTTTGATTCCTTTTTCAATCCCTGTAGAGGATGAGACGATGAAGGTCAAAAGAATAATGAGAGTGATAATTCCTGATGAAACTCCCATATTCCATTCTGGGAAAAACTTGAGAAATCCTCCTGTGAGGCTTAAGATCCCTGCTCCTAATGAACCTGCCATTCCTGTGACCAAAGAAAAGAGACTGATTCCATCAATTATATTTTCCCAGTTTTTCCTGGGCTTGGAACCTAAAATAGGCCGAGCAGCCAAACTTATACTAGGATTATTTTTTCCATGGTAGTAAAAGAGTCCGAAAGAAAGCGAAGGAATTATATAAATCGCGTAAGGAGTGAACCCCCAGTGAAAAAAGAGAGCACCTAGAGAAAAATTTGCTGCATCCTTAGATAGTGGTTCATTATTTAAAAAATCGGGAGGATATATAAAATGAGAAAGTGGTTCCGCGCTTCCCCAAAAAAGAATTCCTACAGCTATTGTGGTGCACAAGACAATTGCGAACCAACTTAGCCTATTCAATCTGGGTTTAGCATTTTGACCACCTATTCTTCTTTTTCCCAGAGGAGAGAAGAATACTATTAATCCTAAAAGGGTCATTGCAAAAGAAACCCAGCTAAAGCCCAAGCTGAAGTTGATTAGAAGAAATTCCTGAATTGATTCTAATGAACTAATAAAAAAATCAGGAATTACGAGACTAAGAAAAACAGCCAGAATAAGTAAAATGAATGGAGGCCAAAAAACCCAAAGGCGGATATTGAATTCAAAAAATGACTTCCTTTTGCTCATTAGAGTTTAAGATAATGGTTTTTTATATGGGTATAAATTAAAATCTCATATAAATGAATGCTAACAGAATATCATTTTTAAAACTTTTTGATATAGTCTTGAATTGAAAAAATGGGAGCTTTTTTATTCTAAAAAGATACTTAAAATTGGTTTTATTAACATTTTGTGAATATTACTAACAAAAATACTTGTTTTACTAAACCATTTTTAATCCTGCTCGTTAATCTTCCAAAATCTTATAATAATGGAAAGTATTCTCCGGAAATTAAAAGTGGAAGTAAATGAGCATCTTTATTTAAAAGATCCATTTAGCTCAGAACTAGGAATAGCTATAGTGCAAATAGGAGCTAAGCTTTTACTAGAGTTAGGCGTAGAAAATTTCACTTTTAAAAAACTAGCTCAAGAGATAGGCGGCACAGAGCCTGCTATTTATAGATATTTTGAAAACAAGCATAAATTCCTTCTATATCTTACGGGATGGCATTGGGCTTGGATGGAACATAATTTGGCATTTAGAACGGCGAATTTGCCTGATCCTAAGGAAAAGTTAGAACTAGCTATCAGGCTTTTAGTTGAAGGTCCGATTATTACTCATAATGATTATTTGAATCCAATTGAGATAAAAAATATTGTGGTTAATGAATCATTAAAAGGTTATTTAACCAAAAGTGTAGACCTTGAACATGAAAGTGGGATCTTTTCTCAGCTTTATGCATTTGGCGAAAGAATAGCTCAAATGATACGAGAAATTAATCCCTCTTATAAATACCCGAAAACTTTGGTTTCTACTGTTTTGGAAGCTAGTTTACTTCAATCATATAATTCAAAACACCTCCCAGGAATGACAGAATCAAGTTTGGATAAAGAAGGAAGGTTTGAATTCTTTCATCATTTGGTATTAAAAACCATCATCCATGAATAGTACAAGTTCAACAACGCCTCTAAAAAGGTTCTTTAATCTTCTTGAAGAAGAGAAGAATCAAGTATATGCGATTTATTTTTACGCCATACTAAATGGATTGGTAGCACTTTCATTGCCATTGGGAATTCAGGCAATTCTGAACTTTATTTTGGGTGGAAGGATGACCACTTCGTGGGTTCTATTAGTAATCGTCGTTGCGATAGGAGTAGCTTTCGGTGGTTTCTTACAAATCTCGCAGTTACAGATAACGGAAAAATTTCAACAAAGAATATTTTCTAAAGCAGGTTTATCCTTTGCCTACAGATTACCCCGGGTAAAAACTGAAATCTTGCATGGAGAATATGGACCTGAAATTGTCAATAGGTTTTTTGATACGGTCAACTTACAGAAGGGTATCTCAAAGCTTTTGGTAGAATTCACAACCGCAGTTCTCCAAATGATTTTTGGATTATTACTTCTTTCATTTTACCACCCTACATTTATTGTATTCGGGATCGTTTTATTCATAATACTGATTTTGATATTTTATTTTACAAGTCCCAAGGGGATGGAGACTGCTCTAAAAGAGTCGTCCTATAAATATCAGACTGCATTTTGGCTTCAGGAAATCGGTAGAACACTTAATACATTTAAATTAGTTGGTAATACCAGATTACCGATTCTTAGAGCTGATAAGCTTATTCAACGGTATGTTGATTTTAGGACAAAGCACTTTGCCGTTCTTATCCTACAATACAAAATAATGGTAGGTTTTAAGGTCCTAATCATCACAAGCCTCTTAATTGCAGGAAGTTTACTTTTAATAAATGACCAAATTAGTATTGGTCAGTTCGTTGCTGCTGAAGTAATAATTGTTCTCGTGATAAACTCTGTAGAAAAGGTGATCCTTTCTCTTGAAACTGTCTATGATACATTAGTTGCAGTAGAAAAACTTGGAGTTGTCATGGATTTGGAATTGGAAAGGAGTGAGGGTACTGATAAATTAATTGTTTCTCAACCGGAAGGCTTGAAATTGGCTATGGAAAATGTAGTGTTCCAGCCCCATGATGCAAGAAATCCTATTTTAAACGGAGCTAATTTAACTATTGCCCCAGGTAAAAAAGTTGCGGTAACTGGAAAAAGCGGAAGTGGGAAGAGTGCTCTCTTGGCATTGTTCTCAGGACTTTATGAAGATTATCAAGGTAAGGTTAAGGTTAATGATCTATCGATTGATATGATTCAACTTGAAAAGTACCGTGCTATTGTAGGAGATTGCTTAGAATTTGGTGAAATATTTCAAGGGACATTAAAGGAAAATATTCTGGTAGGGAGAGATGTGAATTCAGCACAGTTTGATTTGGTATTGGATTTAGTAGGTCTAAAAGATTATATATATCAACTACCCGATGACTTAGAAACTGAGCTTCAGCCAGAGGGGAAAGGATTGTCGAGAGCAGTAGCGCAAAGTATATTGATTGCCAGGAGCTTAGTTGGTGAGCCTAAAGCAATTATTATGGAAAATGCCTTGAGGTATGTTAATCCAGAAGTTAAACCAAAAATTACCGAATATTTAATGAGTGGTGATTGGACATTGGTGATGATTACAGATGACCCTGTAATCCTTCAAAGATCTGATGAAGTCATTGTAATGGATTCTGGTAAAGTTGGTATTCAAGGATCCTATGAAGATTATGTTAATTATACAAGAAAGAATTGATAAGCTATGCTGAACATCTCCAGCAATAAAATTAAAGACCGAATTCCTTTTAGCGGGGCTAAAAGTTTAATTATGACCTTGCCTGTAAAGGAAAGTCAAAAAAGAATTCGCCTTCTAGTCTGGTTAATAGCCATAATATTTATTTCCCTTTTTCTACCATGGACACAAAGCATCCGGTCTAAAGGATATGTAACTGCACTAAGGCCTGAGCAAAGAGCGCAAACTATTCACTCAGTCATTGCAGGTAGAATTGAAAAATGGTATGTGACAGAAGGAGCTTTCGTAAATAAGGGAGATACTATTCTAAGAATTTCTGAGATAAAAGATGAGTATTTTGATTCCATGCTTTTACCCAGAACACAGATGCAAGTAGATGCAAAAGCACTCTCTGTAGAAGCCTATAAAGAAAAAGTTGGAGCACTTCAAGCTCAATTACAAGCATTGAGAGAAAATAATGTTCTTAAAATTCAACAGGCTGAGAATAAACTCAAAATGGCAGAACTGAAAGTTCAATCTGACAGCATTAAGTTTCAACAAGCCAAAGTTAATTTTGATATTGGAAAACAACAGTTGGATAGAGCAGAGCAATTATATGCTGAAGGTCTACGATCTTTGACAGATTTAGAGTCAAGAAGGCTGAAATTCCAAGATGTCCAAGCTAAATTATTGTCTGTTGAAAATGACTATTTGATTAGTCAAAATGCGATGATTTCGGCCAGAATTGAGTTGAATACCATTGATAATGAGTTTAGAGATAAAATAGCAAAAACCCGGTCTGATATTTATACAGCTATGTCCTCCCAGTATGACGCGGAAGCAACTACGACTAAACTGGAAAATCAATACTCAAATTATGAGGCCAGGACGGGGTTTAGATATATTCTAGCTCCACAAAATGGTTATTTGGCAAAAGCTATTCAAGTAGGTATTGGAGAAACCATTAAAGAAGGAGATCAAATTTTAAATATTATTCCTTCAGATGCGGATTTGGCAGTAGAGATGTACGTACAACCGGTAGATTTACCTTTAGTGAAACTAGGTAATAAAGTGCGCTTTATTTTTGATGGTTGGCCAGCAATCGTATTCTCTGGGTGGCCTAGAATATCGAACGGTACATTTGGTGGAGTGGTAGTGGCCATTGATCAATATGCAGGTACAAACAATCAATACAGAGTATTAGTGGCTCAAGATCCAGAGGAAGAAGCTTGGCCAGAAATGTTAAGAATAGGTTCAGGTGCCGATGGAATTGCACTTCTTAATGATGTACCAGTTTGGTATGAACTCTGGAGACAATTAAATGGATTCCCTGCGGATTACTATACCCGCGATGAAAAAGAGGCTGCAGCAAAAGCAGAGAAAAAGAAATGATGAGAGTTGTAGTTTTCACCTTGCTTTTCTTCAACCTATTTGTTCATGGGTTTTCACAAGAACAGGACACCTTGAGCTATGATTCGTTTTTGGAATGGGTGGTTGAATATCACCCGATTGCTACGCAGGCTGAAATAAATTTGGTCATGGGTAATATGGAAGTCAGGACTGCAAGGGGTGGTTTTGATCCCATGATTTATGGTAATCTTGATAAGAAATCCTTTAACGAAACACTATACTACGACAAAAGAGAAGCTGGAATTTCAATTCCAACTTGGGCAGGGATTGAATTGAATGGTACATTCGAACAAAATTCAGGAAAGTACTTAAATGCTGAAGGAACAGTTCCGAGTGATGGATTATTTGCTGCTGGCGCTTCTTTGAATCTAGGTCAAGGTTTATTGATGGATCAAAGGAGGGCTTCCTTACGACAAGCACAGATTTATCAACAATCTACAGAGTCACAGAGGAGACAAATGCTCAATTCACTCTATTTACAAGCTACAGATATGTATTGGAGATGGGCACTGGCGCACACAAACCTTCGCGTACTTAGGGAAGGTGTTGAGTTAGCTGAAACTAGATATAATGCTGTAAAATCAAGCTTTAAGTTTGGAGATGTAGCCGCAATAGATACTGTTGAGGCATTCTCTCAAGTTTTAAATCGACAATATAAATTCCAAGAGGCAGAAAACACCCTTTTTAAAGTAACCCAAGAATTAAATACTTATTTATGGGATGAGGAAGGAAACCCAATTATTTTAAATGAAACAATTATCCCTGAAAGCTTAAAAATAAGTAACTTTAATATTTTAAATGAAGCCGAGCTGAGGACAATGGTTGCAAGTCATCCAGATTTACAGATTGTAGATTTTGAACTTGCCAGCTTAGATGTTGAAAGAAGACTAAAGGCTCAGCAAATTATTCCCGTTGTAAAATTAAAATACAATTTTATAACAGAGAATGTGAATGATTTTGAGGATGTTGGTTTCTTTGAAAATAATTATAAATGGGGCCTTTCAGTTTATACTCCTTTACTTTGGCGTAAGTCAAGAGGTTCTTTGGGACTTACGAAAGCAAAAATTTATTCGAAAGAAAACTCAAGGGATTTAAAAGAGATTCAACTTCGAACCAAATTAGAAAGTGAATTAAATAATTATGAAAATTTGAATCGTCAAATCCTTACATATCAGCAAAATGTAGTGAGTTTGGAAACCTTACTCAATGGCGAAATGAGAAGATTCGAAATAGGTGAGAGTAGTTTGTTTTTAGTCAACTCAAGAGAAGTATCCGTATTTAATTCCATACTTACTTTGAATGAACTAATTTCAAAAAGAAAGATAGCGTATGCAAAGTCTAGATATGCAGCGGGATTAGGATTCTAGTTTAAATTTTAAAAATATATGATATGCCAGCTTATGTTATTGTCGAAATAGATATTCATGATCCTGAGCTTTATGAAGAATATAAAAAGCTTACACCAGAATCAATTTCGGATTTTGGAGGCAAATTTGTTATTCGTGGTAATCCTGTAAAAGTTTTAGAAGGCGAGTGGAATCACGATAGATTTGTGATGTTAGAATTTAAAGACAAAGTCACTGCAGAAAATTGGTATTATTCTGAGAAATACACAAAAGCAAGAAAAATCAGATTGAAAGCCTCAAAAGCTAATTTTTTTGTTATTGAATCATAAAAAATCGTATTTTGCTTACATAAATGCAATTTAGTTTATGATTATATCTTTTTCTTTACACCAAACTTTGGAGTAAAAACAAATTAACTTATCACCCACCTTCAATCTTATTATTTATGAAAAAATCATTTTTGTCAAAAATTGGCTTATTGACTCTTGTAGGATCAGTAATATTCGCTTCTTGTTCGCCTATTATGGAAGAGCCGATGCAGTTGCAAAATCCTACAGAAGTCACTTCAGAAGTACTTTCACCGAATGAGGATATAAATGCTAGAAAGAAAGTAGCAGTAGAAAGAAATTACTTTGAACATTTTAGCAATCAACTCATACAGGTTGATGAAAATGGAATTTTTACACAAAATATCCCTGCTTATTTCCCAGGAACTGGTGAAGGCAATTCAACCCATATGGGTAAGGCTTTGACTTTCTTGAATCAATTTGCCTTTGTTTCAGAAAATGGATTAAATACGGTAGGAGCTCCCGTTACCCAATTTTATGCTTCAGAATTAGCTGAAATTGGACTAACTGATATTCCAGATGAGGTTAGTTCTATTACTACAGATGGGAATGGAAATTCAGTTTGGTTCAAAAATATCGAAAATATAGTTACACCTATTAGTGAAGATAGAAGCGTATTTATTGCAAAAGTTGAAATAATAGGTGGCACTGGAAAATTTGAAAATGCAGCAGGCGATGGTATCGTAGAAGGTTCATTTAACCCAAATACCGGTGAGGGAGAAAATACAATTAAAGGTAAAATTGTATACTAAATCAGTCTAACAAAAAAAGGGTGCCAAATTGTGGCATCCTTTTTTTATAATGACACGCCTCTTTTCCAAGGAATAAAGTCAAAATTCCTTTTTTGCTCTGCTTTTGTCTTTATTTTTCCAGAAGCTACTTCAATAATTAAATCCAAAAGTTTTTCTCCTGAAGTTTCAATAGTTTCTTTTCCTGAGATAATCCCACCGGTATTAAAGTCAATTATATCTGGCATTCTTGAAGTCAATTTGTCATTTGTAGCTACTTTGATTACTGGACAAACAGGATTCCCCGTTGGAGTTCCCAAACCAGTAGAGAATAAGATAATATTGGCACCACTTCCAGCCAATCCTGTGGTGCTTTCAACATCATTCCCTGGAGTACATAAGAGATTCAAACCCGGGGTTTTTAAATATTCTGTATAATCAAGGACATCTGAAACAGGGGCAGTTCCTCCTTTTTTTGCAGCACCGCATGATTTTATTGCATCGGTCAAAAGACCATCTTTTATATTTCCCGGACTAGGGTTCATATCAAAACCACTACCGGCATTTTCTGCTGCTTGAGCATATTCATCCATTAAACGGATAAATTTACCAGATACATCTTTGTTAATACATCGGTTAATTAATGGCTGCTCTGCTCCACATAACTCGGGAAATTCGGAAAGTATGGCAGAGCCACCCAACGCAACAACTAAATCAGAAACCTGTCCCAATGTAGGATTGGCAGAAATTCCGGAAAATCCATCAGATCCTCCGCACTCAAGTCCAATTACCAATTTGGAGAGTGGAGAGGGAGTTCTTTTAATTTTATTAGCTTCTACCAATCCTTGAAAAGTTTCGTCAATGGCTTTCTTTAAGAGTACCTCTGTAGTACCTTCTTGCTGCTGTTCACAAATGATTAGCGGTTTCTTTGTTCCTTTTTGAATTTTATTCAATTTTTCTTGGAGGATAGAAACCTCTGCATTTTGGCAGCCAAGGCTTAAGACTGTCGCGCCTGCAACATTGGGATGATTGACGTATCCGGCAAGTAATGCACATAAGGTTTCTGAGTCTCTTCTAGTACCTCCGCAACCGCCTTCATGGGTTAAAAACCTAATTCCATCAATATTTTCAAAAATTTTTGACTCAGAAATATTATCGTTTTCCGAAAGCGATTCCGTAAGTTTTTCGTGTTGAAATGCTGCTACAAGTTTACGTACATAGTTTTCGTAGGGGTTCTGAACAGCAAAACCTAATGCTTTTTCGAAAGCTTCCTGAAGTAATTTTACATTGGTATTCTCACAAAAAACCATGGGCAATACAAGCCAGTAGTTCGCAGTACCAACCTGTCCATCAGACCTTTGATATCCAAGAAAAGTTTTGTTTTTCCAATTCTCTATATCTGGTTTTATCCAAGAATAAGTTGTACCTAATTCTTTGAAATCACGGATTTTATGTTTTATGTTTTCAAGTGTAATAGCCTCTCCAACCTTCACATTTTTAGTAGTTTCACCTACTATTGTTCCATACATTAAAACATCCTCACCAGCTTGAAAATCTTTTAAAGCAAACTTGTGCTTGGCTGCTACCTCATTGATAATGTTACCTTTAAAGCCATTTAAATCAAAGACTTCACCCACTTTCAGATCCATTAAAGCTACTCCGACATTATCGATCGGGTCTAAACAAAGAGCTTTGTTTATCATATGGTAATTTTCTTAACTTAGTTTTCAACTTTGAAATTATAGAAAATAAATTTCCTAATGAAAAAAATTGTTTCTCTGGGTGAAGTGATGCTTCGCCTTTCCCCGCCATCGAACGAGCGGTTTTTTCAAGCAAAGCAATTCAATATTGAATTTGGAGGTTCTGAAGCTAATGTTGGAGCAGCTTTGGCATTTTGGGGAAACCATGTTATCCATCTAACTGCATTCCCAGATCATGAAATAGGACTAACCGCTTCGGCAAATTTGAGAAGGAATGGGATTGACACCAAATTCATTAAGTATTACCCTGGAAGAATAGGCGTCTATTTTTTAGAGCAAGGAGCCATGCAAAGAAGTTCCAAAATTATTTACGATAGGGAAGACTCTGCATTTACAAAACTTGACATCGAAGACTTTGACTGGGATGAAATTTTAGAAAATGCCGATGCTTTGCATTGGTCTGGAATTACGCCTGCATTATCGCAAGTATGTGCAGATTTCACACTGAAAGCTCTGGAAGAAGCGAATAAAAGAAAGGTTACAGTTTTCGGAGATCTTAACTATAGAAGTAACCTTTGGAATTTTGGTAAAAAACCTCAAGAAGTAATGCCAGAATTGATGGCGTTCACCCATGTAATGATTGCAGGCACGAGAGATTTTAATAACTGTTTAAATGAGGAGTTTGAGTCTTTTGATGAAGCAAAAAATGACCTCTTTATACGGTTTGAAAACTTAAAGTATATTTCCACTACAAAAAGAGAATCAATCAGTTCTTCTCATAATAAATTATCGGCAAAGATTGCTTCGAGAAATAATACTTTTAGGTCAAAAGAATATAACTTAAGTCATATTGTAGATAGGGTAGGAAGTGGGGATGCTTTTGCGGGTGGCTTGATTCATGGTTTACTTCATCATGATCCACAACAGGCTATTGAATTCGGAATGGCCGCAGGTGCATTAAAACACAGTGTTCCTGGGGATATTTTGCTTTGTTCAGAATCAGAAATACAAGAATTAGTTTTAGGCGAATCCATAGGAAAAATTAAAAGATAAAATGCGAAATCCAACTCCATTTATTAAAAGAATGTATTCAGCTGGTGTAATGCCAATTTTTTTTACTCCAGATGAAAGTAAATGCCTAAAAATGCTTGAAGTTGCTTATGAAGGTGGAATTAGAGTGATAGAAATGGTAGACCGGGGAGCTGAAGCAAGAACAATCTTTCCAGCCTTAAGAAAGGCAGCTGATCAAATGTCGGGACTTAGTCTAGGTGTAGGGACAATCTATGAGCCTAAACAAGCAGAAGTATTTCTGGATATGGGTGCAGAGTTTATTGTGGCACCAGTTATGAACCCGAAATTGGGAGAATTTTGCAGGAATCTTGATATACCCTGGATTCCTGGTTGCGGGACGGTTTCAGAAGTTTATTTTGCTCAAGAGTTAGGTGCTGAACTAGTAAAAATTTACCCTGCCAATATACTCTCTACAGAGTTTGTTAAAGCTGTGCATGCGGTTTTACCTAAAATAGAATTAATTCCTACTGGTGGTGTTGAACCAACTGCCGAAAGCTTAAATTCTTGGTTTAAAGCTGGTGTATGCTGTGTGGGAATGGGCTCGCAATTATTTCGAAAGGATTTAATTCAAGCTGGGGACTTTAATCAAATAAAAGAGAAAATTAAGTTTACTGTTGATTTGATTGATTCAATTAGGTAATAAAAAAAGAGATTTTAATCCCTTTTTTTTATAAATCTGGCTGCGGTGTAGTTCTCAAATAAGGTTTAATAACTTTATGCCCTTTTGGAAACTTAGCTGGAATATCTTCATTCTTTATCGCTGGAGCAATAAAAACGTCTTCACCCTGCTTCCAATTTGCCGGTGTAGCTACTGAGTAATTTGCAGTTAACTGAAGTGAATCAATTACCTTTAATAATTCATCAAAATTTCTACCAGTACTAGCAGGATAAGTAATTATTAGTTTGATTTTTTTATCATTTCCAAGTACAAAAACAGATCTGACGGTAAAATTCTCATTGGAATTTGGGTGGATCATGTCATAAAGATTTGAAATCCGCTTATCCTCATCAGCAATTATTGGGAAATTAACATTAGTATGTTGGGCCTCATTAATATCTTTAATCCAACCTTTATGACTTTCTAAACCATCCACACTTAAAGCCATTACTTTAGTATTTCGCTTTTTAAACTCATCCTGAAGCTATGCCACTGTGCCTAATTCCGTAGTACAAACTGGAGTATAATCGGCTGGGTGAGAAAATAAGATTCCCCATCCATCTCCTAAATAATCGTAAAAATCAATTTTTCCCTCAGATGTTTCGGCTATAAAGTTTGGTGCAATATCGCCTAATCGTAATGCCATAATGAAAATTATTTTAGTATTAAATTAACTTGATGTAACAATGATTTAACGATAGTAAAAGAGATGCGTTTAACTTAATTCAAAAAATTGTATGAATTTTAATAAGCTTTTCAAAAAATCCCTGTTCCTAATTAATATGAATTAGTTGACAGTATTCTAGATTACAAAATTTTATCAATGGAATTATTAAATGCTTATTCATCATTACTCTGGATTAATTTTAAGGATTTTTAATTAGTCTAAATGTAGAAACATGCCGTTATTGACCTAATATGAAAAGAGGAATTATCATATTTCAGAAGAACGCAGAATTGGGAAAAGTGAAAACCCGTTTAGCTGCCATTGTTGGAGATCATAGGGCTTTGGAAATCTATAAAATACTCATCAATTTTACACACCGACAGATTCAACCAGTTATTGCCAAAAAGTTGGTCTATTTCTCAAATTATATTGAATCAGAATTTAGAGAAAATGATAGCCAGGTTCAATTTTTTATCCAATCAAGTGGAAACCTTGGGGATAAAATGTGTAATGCTTTTCTAGATCAATTTGAAAAGGGTTATGATAAATTATTGATCATAGGTACAGACTGTCCGGAAATCAACTCTGAGATCATTGAAAAAGCGTTTGATGAGTTGGACCAATCTGAAGTAGTTATTGGCCCAGCTATGGATGGCGGTTATTATTTACTTGGAATGAATAGATTTATCCCTGGTATCTTTAAGAATATTAGATGGAGTAGTGATCAGGTTTTAAAATCAACTCAGGATTTTTTAAAACTTAATGAAATAAAACATTCACTATTGCCTGTGCTTTCAGACGTTGACCATATTGAAGATTGGGAAAGACTTAAAGATAAATTGACTCAAACAAAAGAAATTAATTAAACAAAACAGGAATGTATAATATCATTCTTAGCTTTATATATATGACATTAAATAGCTCATTATTAAAAATTTATATATTAATATTTTTATATTTTTCAGTTATTTCTCTTGGGGCTAGTCAAGAAATGGAAACGTCCCAAGATTTTGATATCGTTGTAGCAGGATTCAAAATTGGTGACATGAAAGCTGAAAAAACTGAAAACTCGAATCAAACAAAATTCGAGATAAATAGTCTTGTCGAGTTTTGGTTTTTCGGGAAAGTACATGTTGAATTTCTACAGACTGCTACCTATCAGGAAACTCAACTAGTTGAGGCTTATACTCATTCTAACTCAAATAGAGGCGATTTCGAGACTAGTGTAAAATGGTCTCAAGATCATTACAAAGTGGATGCTGAAACTTACAAGTTTGAAAATACTGAGCCAATTTATCAAAAGGTTTACTCAAGTCCTGCTAAGCTTTATTTTGAAGAACCTAAGAATGGAGATGTTCTCATTTCAGAAAATTTCGGTATGCTCACCAAAATCATCGAAGAAAAGCCTGGGGTATATTCTATTAACGTAAATGGCAATACAAATACTTTTTACTACGAAAATGGAGCTTTGCAAAAAGTAGTTTTGGAAAACTCTCTCAAGAATTATGTAATTCGAAGGTCGAATGACTAGTAAAGTAACTATCTCGGTAATTATCCCTACATACAATGAAGAAGAAAATATAAAAGGTGTAATTCCATTGATTTCGAAATTCGGAGGAGATAAAATTTCGGAGGTATTAGTGGTCGATGGTGGAAGTATTGATAAGACTGTTGAGATCGCAAAAAGTTTTGGTGCCAAAATAATACGTACTAAGAAAGCATCTAGAGCACATCAATTAAACATTGGAGCTCAAAATGCGAAATCTGATATTTTTTATTTTATGCATGCTGATATTCAGCCTGTGCCTCAATTCTCTACAGATATATTAGAATATTATTTCCTTGGTAAGGAAGCTGCATGCTATAGATATGTATTTGATAAGGATAACTTTTTATTAAAAATTAATTCATTTTTTACACGCTTTAATGGAATTTTTGCTGGAGGTGGAGATCAAACGCTTTATATTACGCGCAATCTTTTTGAAAAATTAAAGGGTTTTGATGAAGAATATGTCATCATGGAAGATTTTGAGATAGTTAAAAGGATCAGAAAAGTATCTAAACTTTATGTTTTTCCTAGGAATATTAAAGTTTCTGCTAGAAAGTATGAATATAATGGATGGTTAAAAGTTCAAATTACAAACCTACTTGCATTCTTACTTTTTTCTATTAATTCAAAACCTGAATCGATCAAAAGTATATATTGTAGTCTATTAAATCAGCCAAAGAAATAGTAATTAAATAGGAATGAATAAAGCAACCATTAATGGCATTCAGCAAGTTGGAATAGGAGTGAAAGATGCCAATAAAGCATGGGAATGGTATAGGAAGATTTTTAAAATGGATGTCCCTATATTTCAAGATAGTGCAGAGGCAGGTTTAATGACTAAGTATACTGCCGGAAAAGTTGAAAAACGACATGCAATACTTGCAATGAATATGCAAGGAGGAGGGGGATTTGAAATTTGGCAATTTACTTCGCGTACTCCTGCAGCACCTGAAAAAGAGATTTTATGGGGAGATTTAGGGATACTTGCAGTTAAAATCCGATGCAAAGAAATTAAGGAAACCTATGCTTATATGGAATCCATGGGGGTTGAACTATTAGGTAAACCAACAAAAAACCCTATCGGAATATGGCATTTTTATTTAAGGGATCCATTTGGAAATTTATTTGAAATAGAAGAAAATCACTCTTGGTTTTCTAAAAATAATGATTTGACGGGAGGGGTTTCAGGAGTGGTATTAGGTGTGACAGACATAGAGAAATCTTTACCACTTTATAAATATAATTACCAGCATAGCGAAGTTTTATTTAATGATACAAAGGTATGGGATGACTTTTCTCCACTTTGTGAAGAAAATGGAACCTTCTCAAGAGTAATATTGAGAAGTCCTGAAAAAAGAACAGGTGCATTTGGTAAGCTACTTTGCCAAACAACAGTAGAGTTAATCGCAGTAAAGAATTCTAAAAGGGAAAAAATCTACAAAGGTAGGTTATGGGGAGATTTGGGTTTTATCCATGTTTGCTTTGATGTAAGTGGAATGAAAACCCTTAGATCGAATCTTCAAGAGTCCGGTTTCCCTTTTACAGTAGATAGCAATAATGGTTTTGATATGGGAAAAGCTGCGGGCCATTTTGCTTATATTGAAGATCCCGATGGGACTTTAGTAGAAATGGTAGAAACACATAAAATCCCCATTATTGAAAAATGGGGCCTATTCCTTAATCTTCAAAAAAGGAAGCAAGGCAAAAATCTTCCAGACTTTGTCGTCAAAATGCTTTCATTAAATAGGGTTAAACCCTAAGATGCTTTTGTTATTTTGATTGCCAAATTCAATAATCGATTGGCATAGCCCGCTTCATTGTCATACCAACCAACAACTTTGGCCATATTGCCTTTTGTCGAAGTCAATTCAGAATCAATTATGCAAGAGTGAGGATTCCCGATGATATCTATTGATACTATCGGGCTATCTTCTACTTCCAAGAAGCCTTTTAAATTTGTTCTACTGGCTTCAAGGAATGCTTGGTTAATTTGGGAGGCAGTGACTTTCTGGCTTAATTCAACTATAAGATCGGTCAAAGAACCATCTGGAACAGGAACTCTCATTGCTGAAGCTTCTACTTTCCCTGCAAGATATGGGAGAACTATATCTAAAGCTTTGCCTGCATTAGTGGTAGTTGGAATTATTGAATAGGCCGCAGCCCTTGCGCGCCTTAAATCCCTATGAGGAGCATCATGTAAGTTTTGATCATTGGTATAAGAATGAACTGTGGAAGCATAGCCTTTCACTAACCCAAATTTATCATTTAGAATCTTTACCATTGGAGCGAGGCAGTTTGTGGTACAAGATGCATTTGATATTATTTTCTCCTCTCCTGTAAGAATTTCATCATTAACCCCTAATACAATCATTTTGATACTTGGATCAAGGGATGGTGCTGAAATGATTACTTTTTTTGCCCCTGCTTTCAAATGTTTTTCGGATCCATTTCGATCTGTGAATCTCCCGGTACATTCAATTACCAAGTCTATATCAAGATCATTCCAAGGTAAGTCTTCAGGATTTGATTTTCCAAACAATTGAATTTCTTGTCCTCCAACAATTAATTGATTCTTTTCCAAGTTGATTTGAACATCGGTTTTACCATGAATAGAATCATATTTTAATAAATGAGCAATTGCTTTTGGCTCTGCTAAATCATTGATAGCGATCAGGTTTAATAATTTATTCTCTAATATTAACTTAGCAGTAAACCTGCCTATTCTGCCAAAACCATTGATGGCAACTCTTTTTCCGGATATAGAATTCATTGGGTTGAAATATAATTCAATTCAAAATTAGTCAAAAGACTGAAACCACATTGAAGAAAATATTATTCCTTTTAACTCAGCTTTTTAGCAAAAAACCAAAGAAATTTTTGGGAGCTGAATTGGTATTATTAATTGAACCTTCTATATTTGCACAACCATTTGAAAAGGCAAGTTTTTCAGCGGTTTTAAATGGTCCGTTCGTCTAGGGGTTAGGACGCATCCCTTTCACGGATGAAACACGGGTTCGATTCCCGTACGGACTACAAATAGCTTATTATCAGTTAGTTAGGTGGTTAAGTTAGAGTTAATACCCCGATGGTCGGTTCGTCTAGGGGTTAGGACGTATCCCTTTCACGGATAAAACACGGGTTCGATTCCCGTACCGACTACCAAGGCTTAATGGGCAATCCCTTCTAGGTCTATTTAAATTATTGTTTTATGGTTGTTAGTGGTTAAAGTGAACAAAATCCCGATCCTTGATCGGGATTTTTGTTTATAGTCCTATCATTTTTTTAATGGCAATTATCCCTCATTGAAATTTCTTATTTTGTGACCTAATGGAATCTCATAAAAAGTACCTACCCAAAATGAAAAAAACATATGCCATATTAATTTTGGCAATTTCAATTCCACTACTTTTTTCATGTAAAAAAGAAGAAGTAGACCTTAGAGAAAAAAATCTCACTAAAGAGGAAATTTCTACGATGGCTCAAGCAGCTGAATCACAGATTAGCCCAACATTGGCTGAAGGCTTAAAACTTTCTCTTTGGGCAGTTGATTCTTTGGTTTATGATCCAATATCTATCCAAGTTACTGACGATGGAAGTTTGTATTATACCAGAACAAACCGGCAGAAAAATTCTGAATTTGATATTAGAGGACATCAAGATTGGGAGATCGAATCAATCAGTCTTCAAACGATAAATGAGAAAAGATCTTTTTTGCAAAAAACCCTATCTCCAGAAATGTCAGACAAGAATACTTGGCTTGCTGATGTAAATGGTGATGGGTATCATGACTGGCGTGATATGACAGTAGAGCGGGAAGAGCTTTATAGACTTGAAGATAAGGATGGTGATGGAATGGCTGACTATTCCCAGATGATGGTACAGGATTTCAATGATGTTACTACGGACGTAGCTGGAGCTTTGTTGAAATTGGAAGATAATCTTTTTATCGGAGTGGGACCAGATCTTTGGAGACTAACTGATACTAATAATGATGGCATCATGGATGAGAAAGAATCTATTTCTCATGGATACGGGATCCATATCGGTTTTGGTGGCCATGGAATGTCCGGATTGGAAATGGGGCCTGATGGAAGGATTTATTGGGGAATTGGAGATATTGGATTTAATGGAAAAGGCCCTGATGGTACAGAATGGAAATACCCTAATAGAGGTGTAATCGCAAGAGCCAATCCTGACGGAAGTGATTTTGAGATTTTTGCCATGGGGGTAAGAAATACACACGAATTCACCTTTGACCAATATAATAACCTCATTTCTGTTGATAATGATGGAGATCATGCCGGAGAAAGCGAAAGATTGGTTTATCTAGTAAATGGATCAGATACAGGCTGGAGAACCAACTGGCAATTTGGAAAGTATAGAGACCCTGATAATAACACCTATAAAGTATGGATGGATGAGAAGTTATATTTACCTAGACATGAAGGTCAGGCGGCTTATATAACTCCTCCAATTCAAAATTACATCAACGGC
Organism: Algoriphagus sp. SE2; assembly: GCF_039563885.1. Lineage (NCBI taxonomy): Bacteria > Pseudomonadati > Bacteroidota > Cytophagia > Cytophagales > Cyclobacteriaceae > Algoriphagus > Algoriphagus sp. SE2. The sequence goes on from NZ_JBCLWJ010000005.1 coordinate 54,714, forward strand.
CCAACAGGAATGGTTTTCAATCCGGGGACGGCTTTGGCTGAAAAATGGAGAAACACCTTTTTTGTAGCATCATTTGTAGGAAACCCCACTTCTTCTGGTATTCATGCATTCAAGCTGAAACCTGATGGAGCATCTTTTAAAATGTCCCAAACAGAGAAAGTAATGGGTGGTGTTTTGGCGACTGGATTAGATTTTGGCCCAGATGGATCTTTATATTTTGCTGACTGGATTCAAGGCTGGAATACAAAAAATTACGGTCGAGTCTGGAAATTGGATGATGAAGGAGGGAAAAATTGGGAAGCTAGAAAGATCACTGCCCAAGTGATAAAGACAGACTTCAAAACTCTTACCGATGAAGCTTTGAGTGGATATTTAGGAGATGAGGATATGAGAATCCGTCGGAAAGCCCAATTTGAATTAGCAAAAAGGGGAGAGGATGGCTTCAAGGTTTTCCAAAATGCAATTGCACAAAAATCAAATCAATTAGCAAGAATTCATGCTATTGTAGGAATTAGCCAATTAGCACGATCAAACAAAATGGAGTATGCTGAAGCTTTAATTCCTTTACTTAAAGATTCAGACCCAGAAATCAGGGCTCAGGCAGCGAAATGGTTAGGAGATATCAAGTATGCAAACGCTGGTGAATCTTTAATGCCACTTTTAAGTGACTCTGAAATTAGAGTTCGATTTTTTGCTTCTGAGGCTTTAGGAAGAATAGCATATGAACCTGCAATAAATGGATTGATTGGAGTGTTGGAAGAAAATAATGATGAAGATGCATTCTTAAGACATGCTGCGAGTCTTGCCTTGGCTAGAATCAATAAAAAGGAGCCTTTGATTGCATTGGCTTCAAACCCTTCTCCAGCAGTAAGATTAGGAGCAGTATTGGCTTTAAGAAGAATGGCTGAGCCAGGAATAACTGCTTTCCTATCAGATTCCGATGAATATATTGTCACTGAGGTTGCAAGAGCTATAAATGATGATTTTTCAATCGAGCCTGCATTACCTGCTTTAGGAGACCTTTTGGTCAGCACTAAATTCCAAAATGAGCCTTTGATCCGAAGAGCTATTGGCGCTAATCTTCGGGTAGGATCTCCAAAAGCCTTGGAAAATTTAAAAACTTACATTTCTAAGCCTGGAATCTCTCCAGTTTTAAAAGCAGAAGCAATAGCTACAATAGGAACTTGGGCAAAACCTTCCGTTTTGGATAGAGTAGACGGTAGAAATAGAGGGGCCATTGAAAGAGAATTAGCTCCAATTCAAGCAGCTGCTTCAACTACATTGATAAATTCCTTATCGGATCAAAGTGAGATTGTGAAAATAGCTGCAGCTAAGTCGATAGGCAAATTGAAAATTAAAGAAGCAGAACCAAAATTGTTAGCATTGCTTAAATCTGATCCTATTGACCCAGTAAGGGTAGAAGCTATTTTATCTTTATCCAAAATCGTCCCGGATAACATCTCAGGACCGATTGAGATTGCAATGAATGATAAATCAAAAGCTGTAAGAGTAGTAGGCTTAGATCTGTTGACAAAAACAGATATTTCGGAAGAGCTGATGGTGAATTTGCTACAAGATGTAATACAAAACAGAACTATTGAAGAAAGGCAGGCAGCACTTTTAAGTCTGGGGAATCTTCCAAATTCTGCAAACCTTGAACTTTGGAATACCTTGCTCGCTGACTTGAAGGCAGATAAATTGCCAAATGAAGTGATGATTGAACTGGAAGAGGCAATAGATGAAACCGGTTCTGAGGATCTAAAGACTAAATTTGATCAAATCCAACAAGAGCGCACCAATGGAGACTTAGTGGCACTTTATAGCGGTGCCTTAGAAGGCGGAAGTGTCAGGGCAGGTAGAACCATATTCTTTCAAAATCAAGCTGCCCAATGTATTCGTTGCCATGGATATGATGATATGGGTGGAACAGCAGGACCGCATTTGAATGGGATTGCAAATAGAATTTCTAAAACCCAGATGCTCGAAGCTTTAATTGATCCAAGCAAAAGATTAGCTCCAGGCTATGGTTTTGTTCAGTTAACACTAAAAGATGGAACTTCTGTAAATGGTACATTAATAGAAGAGAAAGAAAATGGGGTAGTGGTTAAAGAAGCTTCTAAACCAGAGCGATTAATTTCTAATTCTGAAATTTCAGAAAGAAAGAATTCGCCATCTAGTATGCCGGACATGAAAGAAGTACTCAGCAAAAGAGAAATCAGGGATTTGGTGAGTTTCTTAAGTGTTTTGACGAGAGAATGGGAATAAGGTAAGTTCTGAAATTGCTTTTATGGATAGGGATCGTCACAACTGTGGCGATCCCTATCTTTTTTATTATAAAGGGTATTTAGACTTCAATAATTCTAAGAATCCCAAAAAAAACCCTTCTTGAATCGGCTTTAAACCTCAAAAGTTCTATTGCTATTTTAAGAAGAAATTCTTCCATTTGTTTATTCCCTAATATTTGAACTTAGAAATTCTTAGGGGGTAAAGCATAGACCCATTGATCTTTAATAATGAAATGGATAAAAAAATAGCCCCTTTGAATTTTCAAAAGGGCTATTTCATTAAAGCGAAGTTTTATTAATTCAGGAATTCATCAAATGTAAGGCTAACAAAATACATGGTTCCTACAGTTGGATTTCCCCATGCTTGTCTGTATCCGTCACTAAATAAATTGGAAGCTACAACTTTTAGTATAGACTTCATACTTTTCAACTTATAGCTTACTTGTGCATCAAATGTTCCAAATGAAGGTATTTTAGACAACTGCTGGCTTGATACTGATGCTCCTACAAAGGAAGATTGCCAAACAAAATCTCCTTGCCACCTGTAAGACATTGCAAATCCAAGATTATCAATTACCTCTCTGTTTGCGAAGTTGATCACATATCTATATTCCGGGGTGTTGAAACTTGGTTGGAAACCAGTTTCAGCTAACTCCTCTAAGTTTGAGAGCGTATTATAGGAAACATTTCCACCCAAGGTATAACCTTTAGGTAGCTTGTAATCCAAACCAACTGCCCAGCCCCAAGACTTGATTACTTCAGTTCTATTAACAGGCATAGAAAAAACGTTTCTTGTATTTGCACTTAACAAGTTTAATCCTAAGGCAGAAGCCGGGTTTTCAGGGTTAGGATTGGCATCCTGAATTAGAACCTGGCCTCCGATGAAGTCTTCAAAATTATTGAAATAAGCATAAGCATCAATCAATAGTTTATTTGAAATAAGAGACTTGTATCCTACTTCAAAAGACTTTACTCTTTCTGGCTTAAATGCTGTTAATTCATAAGCCTGAAGTTTATCTTGATTATTTTGAGCTGCCACTACCGGCACTAACTGAGGAGCTAGAGCTCCTATGGCTGCTTGAATTACTGCAGGATCATTAGGAATTAAACCTGCCTCTACTTGCTGTAATACAAGCTGGGTTGCAGTTGCAATTGCTTGTTGCTGAACTGCCGGGTCCTGTGCAGAAGTTAATACACCTGTGCCAAAATTTGTGACTGTTGCTAAGGAATAAACAGGGTTTGAACCAAAATTATTTCTATCCCTAAACAGAGGAAGGCCGCCAATCAATCTCGCTTGAGGTGTAAATAAATCTATGTATTGATCTTGAGTAGTCGGTATTCTAAATCCAGTCTGATATGATGCTCTGAAATTATGATTTCCTACTGTATAAACTCCAGAAACTCTTGGAGACCATTGACCTTCAAAATTCTCATTTTTATCATAGCGTACAGAGGCCGTTAACTTGAAACGATCGTTAAATAATTTTTTGGTTCCTTGAAGATACCCCCCAAACTCTTTGATGCTAAATTCATCGCCATTTTCATCTGTGGCAAAAAGGGTCTTTTCTGAATTCAATTGGTAAATTCTATAATTAGCACCAACTACAAACTCTGCAAATTTTATATCCTCAGAAAAATTATACGACCCTTCAAAGTGATACAAATTAGTTTTATCTACGAATTTTGCTCCTACACCTTCTTGATTTCCTGGGATAGGTCTTGATCTCACATCTTCTAAAGCCTGATTGAATTGAGAAGAACCTGGCGCAAACCTATTTCTATCAGCAAATGCTCTGGCAGCCGCATGAGCGGCATCTGAAGCTAAACCACCTTGAATCCCTTGAACATAAGCTCCCACATATTCAGGAAACCAAACTGTACTTGGGTTATAGGCCTCATTTATACCTTGAGCCGCTATTCCAACTGCATATGCATCTCCAGATCGTTCCTGAGTTGTGTATGCTCTTAGATACCAATTGGATCCTCTTAATTCGGCCTTATACTGTCCCATGTTAAAGTTCGCAATGGAATATCTGTCAGCTCCTGTATAGACAGTAGTACCATATCCATAATTTCCTTGAAGAACGGCTTCAACTCGGTCGTTTAATCTCCAGTGTAGCGCTGCATTCAATTTTAAAGATTTTGTTCCGTAATCTGCCAAATCACTTTCTCTGTAGCCAGTTCTGGAAACTGCAGTCTGAGGAACTATTGATAATGCACCTGCTGGCAAAACCCCTGCGGCCACCATGGACTGGGCTATTGAATTCATATTTACATTTGTCTCATCTCCATATGTATTAACCCCATTATATCCAGGGTTATTCATTGGGTTACCAGATTCAATATCAAATCCATTTAATAATGATTGATCCCGGAAATCATTTGCCTGCCAGTCATCAGCCCTCAAATAAGCTACATTCATCTTGAAGGCAATTTTATTATTAAATGCCTTAGCATATCGTGCGCTAAAATCGTAAAACCCTGTTGTAGCAGTAGTTCTTCCATCTTCGCTCATCACACCAGTTTTTACATTTGCAGATAATCCTTGATACAGGAATGGATTTTTACTATTCATTAATAATATTCCATTAATTGCATTTGGTCCGTATAGGGCAGATGAAGCGCCAGGTAATAATTCTACACTTTCCAGATCAAGTTCAGAGATCCCCAAAATATTTCCTACAGAGAAATTAAGTCCAGGGGCCTGGTTATCCATACCATCTATAAGTTGAACTGTCCTAACATTTCCATTAGCATTAAATCCTCTTGTATTAAAAGATTTAAATGTCAAGGATTGAGTGGTCATTTCAACACCTTTCAAATTGTTTAACGCATCATAAAAACTTGCTTGAGGCACGTCTCTAATAGCGATGATATCCATTTTTTCTACAGAAACTGGGGATTGCAATACGCTTTCCTCCATTCTAGAGGCTGATACCACAACTTCTTGACCTAAGATTGTTGTCTCAGACATTTGGATATCAAGATTACTAACTCCTCCAGTGATCTCAACTTCTTGAGTATTATAACCAATCATAGAAAATACTAGAGTAAAAGGAGGTTCTTGATTAACACTTAAATTGTAGTTACCAGAAAGATCTGATATAGTTCCTATCACTTTTCCTTTAACTAAAATATTAACCCCAATTAATGTCTCTTTGGTATCAATATCTGTGATTGTACCAGAGATCACTGTTTGGGCTAAAATTTTGCCAGAGCAAATGAAAACCAGCATGCATAGTAGTACAACTACCCGCAATTTATTTGGAGTAGAATTCATCATGTATTTTTTGGGTTTAAATATTAAATGAGAATTTTTAAATTGGGATTAAGCGCGAATAATTCTCGAAATATATCCTAAACAGGGAATAAAAAAATGATAATAATGTAAATTTTAATAAAATAGTTTTCAATCAAAAAAGTCGCTAGATTGAATGTTGAGGCTATTTTTAAGTAAAAATCAAAAAAAACGCCAAATCTTTATTGATCCTATTTTAGGGTGAAGATTCTATTAAAAAAAAATCAAAATTATGTTTTTTTAAATTGATCTAAGTCAAACAAAAAAGCCCGATTAAAATCGGGCTTAACTCTGTAGTTTTTCTATTAGTTATTTGCTTTTTCTATTTTCTTCATTCACATGCTTTACAAGTCGATCACATAAATCCTTTATTTCTTCAGACATATACTCATCTCCTGTACTATTTAATATTGTCTGTCCCATTCCTCCAAGTATATCGATATAAAATCTTTTCATTTCGACGACAGACATTTCCTCTGTCCAAAGATCAATTCTAAGTGTACTTTGATTTAAATTATCCCAAATATTCAAGCTAATACTTTTTGTTGATTCCATTCCTTCGCCTTCTTTATCTGAGGCATCCCAGGTGATGGATTTTGGAAGACTCTTTTCGTCTAATTCTACTTGAAATTTAATATCTGATTTTTTCATCCTTGGAAATTTTTTTTGATAAACCAAAGCCCGAGCTTAGGAGTTCAATTCTTTTTTAAATTATTCAAATACCATTTCTGGTATGTCACCTGGCACAATTAATTTACCCGAGGTCTTTTCCATAATTTCTTCTACACTAACTCCTGGTGCTCTTTCTTTTAGAATAAATCCACCTTCTGGATCAATTTCTAAAACTGCTAAATCAGTTACGATTTTTTTTACACATTTTAGGCCTGTGATAGGTAGATTGCATTTAGACAATAATTTAGATTCACCTGTTCTTGAACAGTGTTGCATGGCAACAATAATATTTTCTGCTGAAGCCACTAAATCCATTGCTCCACCCATACCTTTAACCATTTTACCAGGGATTTTCCAATTGGCAATATCTCCATTTTCAGAAACCTCCATGGCTCCAAGAATTGTCAAATGAATATGACCACCTCGAATCATAGCAAAAGATTCAGCAGAATCAAATAGGACCGAACCTTTAAGCATTGTGATAGTTTGTTTACCTGCATTTATCAAATCAGGATCAACATCCTCCTCCTTTGGAAACGGCCCAATACCCAGCAAACCGTTTTCTGATTGTAAAACAACCTCTAAATCATCAGGAATGTAATTTGCAACTAGTGTTGGAATACCAATTCCTAAGTTGATATACTGCCCGTTTTTAACCTCTTTGGCAATCCGCTGAGCAATTTGATTTTTACTTAACATGAGCTTTGGGTTTAATTATTGGAAACAGTTCTTTGTTCTATTCTTTTTTCATAATCCTTGCCTTGGAAAATACGCTGAACATAAATCCCTGGGCAATGAATTTCGTTTGGATCTAACCCACCCACTTCAACGAGTTCTTCCACTTCTGCAATACAAATTTTTCCCGCTGCAGCCATGATAGGATTAAAATTTCTAGCAGTTCCTTTAAAAATAAGGTTTCCGGCTGTGTCACCTTTCCAAGCTTTAACTATTGAAAAATCTGCGATCAATGCTTTCTCAAGCAAATACATCTTACCATTAAATTCACGGGTTTCTTTTCCTTCTGCTACTTCAGTTCCAAATCCTGCAGGTGTATAAAAGGCTGGAATACCTGCACCACCAGCTCTGATCCTTTCTGCCAAAGTTCCTTGAGGAACTAAATCAACTTCAAGCTCGCCTTGAAGCAATTGCCTTTCAAACTCTGCATTTTCCCCAACATAACTTGAAATCATTTTCTTCACCATTCGCTTCTTCAACAATAAACCTATTCCAAAATCATCCACGCCAGCATTATTTGACACGATGGTTAATTCGTTAATTTCACGTTGAAGTAGCGCAGAAATGCAATTCTCCGGAATTCCGGATAAACCAAAACCACCCATCATTAGCATCGCTCCAGACGGAATATCTGCCACTGCTTCTTTGACATCCTTAACCGTTTTGTTAATCATAATATTTTGGGTTTATAATAATGATTTGGCCTTCTTTTGATCTAAAGCCAATTGTTTCTTTAACTCTTCAAGGTTATCAAACTTTTTCTCTTTCCTAAGGAATTCCTTTAAATAAATCGTGATTTGCTTATCATATAAATCACCTTGAAAATCAAATAAGTGAGCTTCTACAGTTTTCTTTGTACCACCAACTGTTGGCCTATTACCAATATTCAACATTGCCTTAAACAAAGAACCATTTACCAGAGCTTCTACTGCATAAACTCCGTCCATAGGGATAAGTTTATAGTCATTTGGAATATGAATATTGGCAGTTGGGAAGCCAATAGATCTTCCAATTTGCTGACCCTTTATCACAAGACCATTTAATTCGTAAGGCCTCCCTAGGTAATTTGTGGCGGTTGTTACCTCTCCAGTTTCTAGGGCTCTCCTAATTTTAGTACTGGAAACGCCAATTTCATCTACATCTTGTCTTGAAATTTCTTCCAATTCAAAGCCAAACTCTGAATGATGTTGCTGTAAGTATTCAAAACTTCCTTCTCTGTTTTTACCAAAACGATGGTCATACCCAATGATCAGTCTTTTCGTTTTAATTTTTTCTACCAAAACCTTCTCTATAAATTCCCGAGAACTTAATTGAGAAAATTCCTTGGTAAAAGGAATTGTGATCAAATGATCAATCCCGAATGAGCGTAAGAGCTTTGTTTTTTCTTCAAAAGTACTGAGTAATCGAAGTTTGTGCTCATCAGGGTAGAGAACAAGTCTTGGATGGGGCCAAAAAGTAATCAGTAATGTTTCCCCTTCTATTTCTCTGGCAATTTCTCTGATTCTGTACAAAATCTTTTGATGCCCCAAATGAACTCCGTCAAAAGTCCCGCTAGTAACAACAGGGTTTGGAATTGATGGAATATCACTTAAGCCTTCGTAGATTTTCATCTTTGTTTTTTTCTTTTATTGAGGTTGATGCCTCTCCTTAATTTCTTCTATCAAAGGGAGTAACTCACGAGATTCTTGTAGTTTGAATTCACCAATTCTTGTTCTGCACAAAGCACTCATATATGCCCCAACTTTTAATTTCTCTCCTAGGTCCCGGGCTAGACTTCTGATGTAGGTTCCTTTTGAGCAGGAAATACGAAAATCAATTTCATTTTCCTCAAATCTTGTAATTTCAAATTCCCTCACGTGAACTGGCCTTGGATCCATTTTCACATCTATTCCTTTTCTGGCAGATTCATAAACTCTTTTTCCGTCAACTTTAATTGCTGAATGCATGGGAGGAATTTGAAGAATATCTCCTGTCAGTTCAGCTACTGCGGATTCGATATCAGATAAGGTGAGATGTGAAGGATCTGCAACTGGGATTACAGGCTTCTCTAAATCAAAAGATTCGGTTGTGGCACCAAGAATAAATGTTCCGGTATATTCTTTTTCTTTGCCCATAAAACCTTCGATTTGCTTGGTCATTTTTCCAGCGCAAATAATTAAAAGGCCAGTTGCCAAGGGATCTAAAGTCCCAGCATGTCCAACTTTTTTAATTTTAAGTGCATTCCTGACTTTTTTCACCACATCAAATGAAGTCCATTCAAGAGGTTTATTAATCAAAAATACTTCTCCATAAGGTTTCTGCTCCTGCATTCTACAAATATAAGCCTGAAAAAATTGCAACAATTCCTACCACAAGACAATAGATTGAAAAATAGCTTAGTTTACTTCTTCTCACCAATTGCACCATCCAAGTACATGCTATCACACCCGAAATAAATGCCGCAATAAATCCAGCTGTTAAATATCCTATTCCCTGAGTTTCCATAGAAATAGCTCCATCTAAAAGATCTTTTGCAATCTTTCCTAAAATCAAAGGAACAACCATTAAAAAGGAAAATCTAGCTGCTTTGGATTTATCAACTCCTAATATTACTGAAGCCGATATTGTTGCTCCAGATCTTGAAATTCCAGGAAGAATAGCTATTGCTTGAGCAATCCCTATTAAAAATGATTTGAAAAATGTGACAGGCTTATTGGTAGTTTTAGCTTTATCGGCGAGAAAAAGGAGGATGGCAGTTAAAATCAACATATATCCTACAAATACCACACTTCCTCCGAATAGGGATTCTAATTGCTTTTCAAAAAATAATCCTACAATCCCGGCTGGAATCATGGAAATAAAGATTTTTACTGCAAATTGAGTCTCTTCATTCCATTTATTTTTGAATATCCCTGTAAGAATTTCAACGATATCTTTTCTATAAACCAAAGCGGTGCTCAAAGCTGTAGCGAAATGAACAACGACAGTAAACATTAGCCCTTCTGCTGGCATTTTAGATTCTCCTAAAATTGCTTTTCCTAACTCCAAATGACCACTTGACGACACAGGTAAAAACTCAGTCAACCCTTGAATGATTCCAAGGATTATAGCATCGATAATTTCCATTCCTAGTTTTTCTCTGTTTTAGCGAAGATGGCGTAAAACTCAAAAATAAAACCTGAAAGTGTAATAATAGGGCCAAGGGTTAATCCAAGGAAACCATTTCCATGAGGCTCCTTATCCAATCCAATTATTATAAATCCCACAACGATCAGAGCAAAACCTATGGCCATGAGCTGATAATTTTTTTTAGAGAAAGGGAAATGTGATTTGCTCATGTTAATATAATTCGTCCAAAGACATGTTTAAATACTTATTTACTGCTCTTAAGGTACTCAAAGCCGATAAAACTCCTCCAACGCCAACTAATATGGCAAAAAGAATCATCAACATTTCTTCGTTGTGAAGAAGGCCAAATCCTTCAATATTTGCTTGAGTATATTTCACTAAACCATATAAAGTCAGAGATGCAATACCCCCGGCAAGCATTCCAAAAAACCAAGCTCTTGTTAAAAACGGTTTTCTAATAAAGGCTCTAGTGGCACCAACTAATTGCATGGATCTGATCAAAAATCGCTGTGAAAACAAGGCCAAACGGATGGTATTATTAATCAACATAATTACTGTAATGATGAGGATTAAAATAAACCCACCCAAAACTAAGCTGACTTTTAACAAATTTTTATTGATTGAGTCAACCAAATCAGTCATGTAAGAAACTTCAAAAACCCCATCAATCGCTTGAATTTCTGCTACAATTGCATCCAATTGTTCGGAAGTTTGAAATTCTTCAGCAATAGTTATTACGAAACTATCCCGAAGTGGATTATCATCAAGGAATTTTGTGAAGTCTTCACCGGTACTTTCAATAAAAGTGGCTGCAGCTTCCTCATCAGAGATGAATTTTAGACCTATAGTGTCACTTTTACTAAGGATAAATGGACGACTTTGCAGATTTTCTTTGATCTCTGAAATTTCACTTTCCTCTAAATTTTTATCCAGAAAAATCTGAACCTCAATATTTTCTCGGATCATGCTGGTTAATGATTTCGCTTGAATCAGAATCACTCCAAATAACCCAACGATGAAAAGGGAAAGTGTAGTACTAAATAAAACACTTCCGAATTTGAAGTGACCTAGTATTTTTTTCTTTCGAGGTTGGTTCGCCATAAAATAAAATTTCTGGTCAAAAATAATCAGTGCATAACTTATAACCAATCTAAAATCAGGAAAGGATTGGAATCACCTTTTCTTTTGTGATTCCGTAAACCTGATCTTTTGAACTTGGCTGTATTAATGCCAAGCCTGTAAACCTTCCAAATGCGGGAAGAATTAATTGATTTGGTCGGTAAAAGAAACAGGAAAGCCTGACTGATTGTCTAGCTTTTCCCACAAGTCTTATGCCTGGATGGATATGTCCGCATAAATTTATTTTGCCATCTCTAATTTCTTCTAAAGGCTCGTGAGATAAAATAAGGTTTTCTATTTCCAAAGGTTCTTTGAAAACGCTAAAAGTAGATAGATCATAGGTTGAAGAGGGTAGGATGTCATGGTTTCCTAAAACCAGGTTAAAATTGATATTCGGAAACCCTCTTAAAAAATGATTCAGCGTATTCCATTGATTATTCAAGTCACTGTGAAATAAATCTCCTAGGAAGTAAACATTTTTAGGATCATAAGTAGTTAATAAACTATAAAGAATATTTAAATCCTCCTGATGAATTGGTTCGGGGATTGGGATTCCTGATTTTCTGAAATGTGCGGCTTTACCAAAATGTAAATCTGCTATAAAGATTGAATTAATTTCAGGTACCCAAACAGCTTTTTCTTTTAATAGAATCAGAGTAAGTTCCTCAAATTTAATCTGTTGAGATGCTAAAATCATGTATTATCTTTATAAATTATTTAATTAAATCTAAAGCTATATTGAAATAGATCATTACTAAAGAGGTTTTTATGAAAAATTGTCATTTTGCTTCGCTTCTAATTTGTATTCTTTTTTTGAATCCCTTTGATATACAAGCACAATCAGACTCACTTATTTTGGGTACTTGGCTTAATACAGAGAAGACTGCTCAAATTGAAATTATGAATGCAGGCGATCAATACTTAGGTAAAATTATTTGGTTAGATAACCCTAACAAAGATGGTACCCCTGTACTTGATAAAGCAAACGAAAATGAAGAATTAAGAAATAGGCCTGTTATGGGTTTAACCATTCTAGAGGGATTAAAATATGATGATGGAATCTGGAAGGGTGGTAAAATATACGATCCCAATTCAGGGAAAACCTATTCATGCGAGCTAAAACTTAAAGGACAGGAGAAGTTAGAGGTGAAGGGGTATTTAGGATTCTCCTGGATTGGTAAAACAGTGGAATGGACTAAAGTAAATAAGTAATGTGGTAATCTCCCTCTTTACTTATTTTCTAAATAAAATGATTTCAAGAAATATGAGAGTTGCTCAAACTCAATTAAAAAAGCATCATGCCCTGCAGTTGAATTAATTTCTTTGAAAGTTCCTTTTTGAGCATGTTCACATATAAACCGTGACTCCTCAGAAAGAAATAATAAGTCTGAATTAACTCCAATAGCTAATACCTTTGCGGTAATTTCACTTAAGGCCTTTTTCACTCCTCCTCTTTTTCTACCTAGATCATGACTGTCCATAGTTTTACTTAAGGTCCAGTAAGATAAAGCATTAAATCTTTTAGAAATTTTATTTCCCTGATATCTTATATAGGATGCAGCTCTAAATCCATCTAATTTTTCCTCAAAATCTAACTGCTTCTTTTGAAAATCATCTGGATGACGATAACTAAGCATTGCTATAGCTCTAGCTGCTTCTAACCCTTTTTTTCCAGCATCTATTGTTTTTTTACCCCAAGAATTATCCGCCTCAATTGCCATTCTTTGAGCTTCATTTATTCCAATAACCCAAGGACTCGTTTTTGCTGTTGACGCAAGTATCACAGCATTTGTAAGTTTTTTCCCTAAGGTATAAGCCCACTCTAAGCTAACTTGACCTCCTAGGGAGCCTCCAATAAGTGTATGAATTTGTTCAATTTTTAGATATTCCCTAAGCCTTTCCAAACTTGCTGCTAAGTCTCTTGTAGTTAGTTCAGGGAAATCATAATAGTATGATTGCTCCGAGTTAGGAATAGTACTCAAAGGGCTGGTTGAACCATAACAAGATCCAAGAAGATTTGCACAAATAATAAAATAGTAGGATGGGTCATAGAATTTATCTTCCCCTATTAACCCACTCCACCATTCCGAAGCATTTGAATCTCCAGTCAAAGCATGAATGACCCAGATTACATTCGATTTCTTCTCATTTAATTGCCCATAGGTCGTATATGTTAAATCAAACTCTGAAAGAATCTCACCTGATTCTAATTCTAATGGGGTACTCGAATGAAACAATTCCTGAGACATGGTAATCGTTGCGAATTGACTTTTTAAATTCATTAACACTTATATTTTTTCAAAAGCTTGCTGCAAATCAGCTTTGATATCATCAATATGTTCTATCCCAACGGAAATTCGCAATAGAGTAGGAGTCACACCTGCAGCCAATTGCTCTTCATCCGAAAGTTGCTGATGGGTTGTAGCCGATGGTTGGATTATCAAAGTCTTAGCATCACCTACATTAGCTAGGTGAGAAATCAACTCCAAACTGTTAATAAATTTAGAAGCTTCTTCTTTATCACCTTTCACTTCAAAGCTTAAAACACCTCCAAAACCATTTCTTAGATATTTCTTTGCTAAAGTATGGTAAGGAGAAGATGAAAGTCCCGGGTAATTTACTTTCTGTACTTTTGGATGGTTTTCCAACCAAGTTGCAACTGCAAGAGCATTGTCAACTGTTCTTTGAACTCTCAAGGAAAGCGTCTCTAAACCTTGTAGGAGTAAAAAAGAATTAAATGGTGAAATAGCTGGACCAAAATCTCTAAGCCCTTCGACTCTAGCTCTGATTGCAAAAGCAATGTTTGGAAGACCTAAAGGATTATTCTCACCAAATACTTCCCAAAAATTTAAACCATGATATCCTTCTGAAGGCTCTGAAAACTGAGGATATTTTCCATTTCCCCAGTTGAAATTCCCCGCATCAATGATAATGCCTCCTATAGAAGTTCCGTGCCCACCTATCCACTTTGTAGCTGAAGAGGTGACAATATTTGCACCATGTGCAATGGGCTGAAATAAATACCCACCTGCTCCAAATGTATTATCTACAACCAAGGGAATATCATATTTTTTTGCTAACGCAGAAATAGACTCAAAATCAGGAATATTGAATTCGGGATTTCCTATAGTCTCCAGGTAAATTGCTTTGGTTTTATCATCAATTAAACTTTCAAAAGATGCCGCATCATTTCCCTTTGCAAATCTTGCATCAATCCCGATTCTCTTGAAAGCGACTTTAAATTGATTATAAGTACCTCCATATAAGAAAGAGGTAGAAACAAAATTATCTCCTTCACCAAGAATATTATTCAAAGCTAAAAATTGTGCAGCTTGTCCTGAAGCTGTTGCCACGGCAGCAACACCTCCTTCAAGAGCGGCCATTCTTTTTTCGAAAACGTCCGTCGTCGGATTCATAATTCGGGTATATATGTTACCAAATTCTTTTAATCCAAAGAGGTTTGCACCGTGCTCGGCACTGTTGAAAACATAAGAAGTGGTCTGATAAATGGGAACTGCTCTCGAGTTTGTAGTAGAATCAGGTTCCTGTCCAGCATGAAGCTGAAGTGTTTCAAATTTTAAAGTAGACATAGATTTGAGAGTTTATTGTTAAAATTTAGAGTATACGATTTTATACAAAATGATAAGGCTTGTTTAAGTATAAAAGGGCTTATCATTTTTTGACTGCTAATTGGTATGGCAGTTGGAAAAAGAGTAAGTGTAAACTGAAAAGGTCTTGAGGGAAAAAGAGAAGAAAATCCGCTGTACATATTGTAAAGAATTTATAGTTCCAATTGAGACCATCTCAATTGGCAGGAATTGGCACCTTGGATTTTCCAGGTTGCCAGAGGGTCATTGAGCCTGTCTCTCGCCTCTTCTTTATAAATCCTTACACTAAAAAAAGAGAAGGATTACACAAATAAATAGACCGTAATTGGATTTTCAAAATGAATTATCAATTTCAGATGATTATTCTGAAATGATTATCCCAATTGATCTTTATCATACCTGAAAATGGGATTGATATTTTCAAAATCAGGTTCAATTTTAACTAACTCAGAAACTAATCCATTATTTAATCCATATACCCAACCATAAACGTGAGGTGCTTTTCTTTGATTCCAAGATTTTTGAATAATGGAGGTTTTAATTAAATCTTGACATTGTTCAATGACATTATACTCAACTAATTTATTTGCTTTTTCAGAAGGGTTCTCGATGGCATCAATTTCATCTTTATACATTTTATAGACCTCTTTTATATTACGAAGCCATTTATTGATCAATCCCAAATTATTATTGGTGAGTGCTGCAGCTACTCCTCCGCATCCATAATGACCACAAACAATAATATGCTCAACCTTTAAGACTTCTACTGCATATTGTAGCACACTTAACATATTAAGATCTGTGTGCACCACCATGTTTGCTATATTTCTATGTACAAAAATTTCACCTGGTTCAGTACCTGTGATCTGATTTGCAGGAACTCGGCTATCTGAACAGCCAATCCATAAAAACTTAGGTTTTTGCTGTTGAGCCAATCTTTGAAAAAATGTATTATCTGTTTCATTCATTTCTTCAGACCAGGCCTTATTCTGCAGCAGAAGTTTTTCGTAAGGTTTCATAGTGAATTTGTCAATTTATAACGGAATCCTTCCGTCGTTACTTCAATATTTTTATCAAAAGAGGTCAAGATAAAATCATTCAAAACCTCTTGAATGTCATGATCTATAAATCTTGCTTTTTCCGCATTTATTACCACCTGAGCCCCATATGGGATTTTTTCCAATTCTTTCATTAAAGGAGCTTTATTTAAAAAACTAACGTCTTTTTGAAGTTGTACCAAATAATTTCCATTATGCTCCGTAATCCTGATTGATTTTTGAAAGTTAGTTTTAATCACAAAGAATAATCCAAATGCCATGCCTATTCCTATTCCAATCAATAAATCAGTTAATAGAATCGCCAATACAGTCACAATAAATGGTATGAATTGATCTTTGCCTTGCTTATAAATTGAAATGAAAATAGTTGGTTTGGCTAGTTTATAACCTACAAAAAACAGAATCGCTGCTAGGCAGCTGAGTGGTATTTTACTTAATATCCCAGGTATAGCCAAGATTAAAACAATCAGTAAAATTCCATGTAAAATAGCCGAAAGTTTTGTTTTGGCACCACTGGTAATATTTGCAGAGCTTCTTACTATTACGGCCGTCACTGGCAACCCACCAATTAAACCAGAAACAGTATTACCAATTCCTTGGGCAACTAATTCCCTTGAGTTAGGTGTAATCCTTTTTTGAGGATCCATCTTATCTGCAGCGTCTATTGAAAGCAGTGTTTCTATTGATGCGATCACTGCAATTGTTACAGCTATGATCCAGAAAGCACTATCTGAAATTAAAGAAAAATCAGGGAAGGTTATTAAATTACTTAATTCCCCAAAATTGTTTACAGATGGAAGCATTACTAAATGTTCTCTGTCCAAATACCAGTCAGGTTTCCAATATTGATAAGTTTCGTTAATTAAAATTCCTGATAATACTGCCCAAAGTGCTCCAGGAACAACACCCAAAATTCTGTGATTTGTGATTTTGGGTCGTTCAAAAAATATAATTATCGCCAATGCTACTAAAACAATTAAAATAGCTCCCGGGCTATTAAACTCTATCGCATACCAGATTTCTGTAAAAGTATTATGATTATCAGACTGTAAAAATGTCTCATCACCCATAGTATCTTTATCATATCCTAATGCATGAGGGATCTGCTTCAATATTAATATCAAACCTATGGCGGTGAGCATTCCTTTAATTACAGCATGCGGGAAATAATATCCTAAAACCCCAGCTTTCATTATTCCCAAAACAAGTTGTATCAATCCTGCTACAACCAAGCTAGCTAGGAACAATTCAAAAGTCCCTAAGGAAGAAATAGAATCCAAAACAACTACTGTGAGTCCTGCTGCAGGACCGCTGACACTTACATGAGATCCTGAAAAAGCACCCACGACGATTCCACCAACAATTCCTGCAATCAATCCAGACATAGGAGGGGCACCACTTGCGATTGCAATCCCAAGACATAGCGGAAGTGCTACTAAAAATACCACCAAACTTGACTTAAGATCATATTTGATGTTCTTACCAAATAGGCTTTCCATGAAAGAATATTAAAATTATATAAATGCGTTTAAAATAAACACTTGTGTAAATTATAATTTTTCGACTAGACTATTACAAATTTTCCAGTATCATTCAAGACTAGCTTAATAGTTTTAAAAATGCGGCATCAATTTCTTCAAAGTTGAATCCCTTAACAGCTTTTTTCATTTTTTGAGAAATCTCTGGTAATCCAAGATTTCCGATACTTCCTTCGTGTGAGTGAGAAATTTTGTTTTGGTCTGGTGAAAAATTATTTGCTTCAATACCCATCCCAACTTGCTTATATGCGTCTCTGAATGGAATTCCTTTCAACACTAGTTCATTAACCACTTCCACTGAAAAGACATGTTTGAAAAATGGGTCCTGCAGAATTCCTTTTTTGACTTTTATGGATTTCAGCATAAATGTGCACATACTTAAGCAATTGCTAATCGTATCTATAGCAGGAAAAATCTCTTCTTTTAATAACTGCAAATCGCGATGATATCCAGTAGTCGTATTTGTTAACAATAAGGAGATTGTCGTGGGGACAGCTTGAATTTGATTGGTTTTAGCCCGCATTAACTCAAATACATCTGGGTTCTTTTTATGGGGCATTATGCTACTTCCCGTAGTTAAATCATCCGGGAAACTTATAAAACCAAAATGTTGATTCATAAACAGGCAAATATCGCTTGCCAGTTTATTTAAAGTTCCAGCAATTCCAGCCAATGCAAAAGCCAAGGTTTTTTCGGCTTTCCCTCGGCTATTTTGGGCATTAATTACATTATGATGTAGATCAGCAAAACCTAGCAATTCAGTGGTATAGGTTCTATCCAAAGGAAAACTTGAACCATAACCCGCAGCAGAACCCAATGGGTTTTTATTAGCTAAATCAAACGCAGCTTGCAACATACCCATATCCTCACTTAAGCCTTCTGCAAAAGAGCCAAACCAAAGACCAAAAGATGATGGCATCGCTAATTGGGTATGGGTATATCCGGGCATAAGATCATCTTTATGTTGATCAGCTAATTTGATTAGTAAATCAAAAAGAGTAGTGGCCTCTTCTACTAATTCTCGTATGGCAGCTCTGTAATATAGTTTCAAGTCCACAAGCACCTGATCATTCCTACTTCTACCACTATGTAGTTTTTTTCCTACCTCTCCGTATCGATCAGTTAGTAGAAATTCAATCTGAGAGTGCACATCCTCTACTCCAGAAGCAATTTCAAATTGGCCCTTTTCAATTTCATAGTAAATTTCCTTTAGACCTTTTTGTAAAAGCTGATTATCTTCTGAAGTCAACAAACCTACTTTGGTAAGCATATGGGCATGTGCCATGGAACCTAACACATCAAAAGGTGCCAAAATTATATCGAACTCAGGATCTCTACCTATGGTGAAATTTTCTACTTCCTTCTTATTTCCAGTTGCTTTTTGCCAAAGTTTCATAGTGCGATTTACTGTACTTCCGTTAATAATTTAGTATAAGTATCCAAAATAGCTATGTATCCAGTAATTCCATTTTGAATTTCATTTAAATAGATGAATTCGTTTGCTGTATGAGATCTTGCTGAATCGCCTGGACCTATTTTTACCGATGGAAAAGGAATTAAGGCTTGATCTGATAGGGTAGGGCTACCATAGGTCTTTAAACCCAATTTCTCTGCGATCTTCCAAATAAAATGAGATTCAGGAATACTTGAGGATTGTAATCTCACAGATCGCGGATACAATTCAGATTTTAAGTTCTTCTTCAATTCATCTAATGCTTCCTCTAAAGTATAAGCATCTGTAACACGGACATCCAATGTGAATTCACAAAGATCAGGTACTACGTTGTGTTGCTTTCCTGCATGAATAACTGTTGCCGAAACCTTTGTTTTCCCCAGAAAAGCAGATTCCTTTTTAAAGATAAAATTTCTAATCTTTTCAAGATCATCCAAAGCTAAATACAAGGCATTTACGCCCTCTTCTCGGGCGGCATGTCCAGCTTTCCCTTTCATTTTGGCATCAATCACCATCAAACCTTTCTCTGCAACCGCCAAATCCATCAGCGTGGGTTCGCCTACTATTGCCAAATCACAAGCTGGGATTTTTGAAATAACGGAGGCAATTCCTTGAGGACCTGAAATCTCTTCTTCTGCTGATGCAATTAAAATCAAATTGAAAGGCAATTCTTTTTCGAAGAAATAACAAAATGCCGCAATCAAGCTTACTAAAGGCCCACCGGCATCATTACTTCCTAATCCAAATAATTTACCATCCTTTTCTATAGGTGAGAAAGGATCAAGGGAATAACCGGAATTTGGTTTTACGGTGTCTTGGTGGGAATTAAGCCATATGGTAGGCTTTTCAGGATTATAATCATTCGCAAAAGCCCAGATATTATTTCCTGATCGTTGAAAAGAAATTGACCGGGTTTTAAAAAATTCTTCTAGTAGCGCTGCAGTTTGATCCTCTTCTTTAGAAAAAGATTGGATAGAAATCAACTGTTTTAAAAGCTGAATAGCATCCTCATATAAATTTTCGATAGTCTTCACGGCTTCCTGTCAAGATCAATAAAGATCGTAACGATGTCTCTCTATGGTTGTACCAGATAATTTTCCTTTGGCAGCTAGTAATAGGTTTTCAGCTTTGCCAATCCAAACATGATTGACACCCTTCATCAAAGCTTCGAAAGCATTATCAAGCTTAGGAATCATACCTGAATGGATGACATTTTCTTTTTTAAGCTCCTGATAAATATCCTCATTGATCAATGGAATGATAGAGTTTTCATTTTTCTCGTCAATTAGGACTCCACTTTTGTTGAAACAGAAATACAGATTCACCTGATGCTCCGCTGCTAAGCTTGTAGCTAGGGCAGAAGCGATGCTATCTGCATTTGTGTTCAATAACTGACCTTTTTGATCATGAGTTATTGCATTGACTACAGGTAACAAATCAGCTTGTAGTAAATGATCAATCAGTTTTATATTTACTTCTTTTATATCGCCTACAAATCCATAATCTATTCCTTTGACAGGTCTTTTGATGGATCGAATCAAATTGCCATCAGCTCCTGTCATTCCCAAAGCATTCACTTTAAGAGCCTGTAGTTTCGCAACTATCTGTTTGTTGATCAGACCCGCATATACCATCGTCACCACATCCAATGTATCTTTATCCGTTATCCTTCGCCCATCTACCATTTCAGGCATTACCCCAAGGGATTCTCCGAACCTCGAAGCCATGATTCCACCTCCATGGACTAGGATCTTATGACCAGGGAATTTTGAAAAAAGACTCAAAAACTCATCTAGTTTTTCTGGAAAGTCAATGACATTGCCGCCAATTTTAATAATACTGATTTTCATAGGTCGATAGGTTTGGGGCTTCATTAAATCAAATGGCTGATTACAGATTGAGCAGCATAGATTCTATTTTCGGCTTGTTTTTGTACCAGAGATCTTGGTCCGTCTAGGATTTCATCCGATAATTCCAAATTTCTTCTAACTGGCAAACAATGCATTACTTTGGCGTTTGTTGCAGCTTTGAGATGATTTTCTGTCAGCATCCACGAGTGATCGGTAGAAATAATTTTTCCATAATCATTAAATCCAGACCAGTTCTTAACATACACAAAATCAGCATCTTGTAATGCTTCACTTTGATTATATTCTATAGTAGCTCCTTTTATAAATTTATCATCTAGCTCATATCCAGCAGGATGGGTAATTGTCAAATCATGTCCCATGCCTAGTGTCCATTCTGCAAAACTATTTACAACAGCATGTGGAATTGCTTTGATATGAGGCCCCCATGTAAGAACAACTTTAGGCTTCTTGATTTCTTTAGAATATTCCTGAATGGTAATCTGATCCGCGAGACTTTGTAAAGGATGACGAATGGCCGATTCCAAACTAATCACGGGAATCCCAGAATACTTGACAAATTGACTGAAAACAAAATCACTCATATCCTCATCCTTATTCGTTAAAGAAGGAAAAGCTCGAATTGCCAGAATATCAAAATAACTTCCCAAAACACCTGCAGCATCTTTAATATGCTCCACAGTACCTTTATTCATGATAGCGCCTTCATTCATTTCAAGTGCCCAGCCTTCTTTGTCCATATTGAGGACAATTGGCTCCACACCTAAATTGGAAGCGGCAATTTGAGTAGAAACTCTTGTCCGAAGAGAAGGATTCAAAAAAATACAACCGATTCTCTTTCCCATTCCTCTTTGGATGTCAATTCTAGGGTCTGCTTTATAAAATAATGCTTTATCTATTAATTGTTGACCTAAAGCCTGGGATTCGAACTGAGTGAATTTTTGAATTTTTATTGAACTTGAGTCCATTTATTTGAGAATAGGTGATTGTGCTAAAATTTGAGTCAATGCTGATATAAACGAATTTAGCTGATTCAATTCAATATTTAAAGGAGGAAGTAGTCTAATGGTATTAGAGGAGGCTGCACTTCCTGTGAATATGTGGTATTTCTTCACCAATTCAGATCTAACTGGTCCAGCTTCCCGGTCCAGATCGATCCCAATCATTAAACCGTTTCCTCGAACATCAATAATTCCAGGAATAGTTTTTAATTCTTCCATGACTTTGGTCCCCAGTTCATGAGCCTTCTGAATTAAATTTTCTGCTTCTAAAACTTCCAATACAGCAATTCCTGCAGCACAAGCCAGATGGTTCCCTCCAAAAGTAGTCCCCAGCAATCCATAGCTTGATTCAAAATCAGGAGAAATAAGGATTCCCCCAATTGGAAAACCATTTCCCATACCTTTGGCCATGCTGATGATATCAGGCTTTATGTTTTTCACCCATTGGTGGGCAAAAAACTTTCCTGTTCTACCAAACCCTGACTGAACCTCATCTAAGATCAATTTCACTCCAAAATCCTTACAGATATTGGTCAAACCAGTTAAAAATTCAGGTGATGGAACCTGAATACCACCTACACCCTGGATACCTTCTATAATAATTCCTGCAATATTCCCTTGTTTGACACGGAGTTCCACTGCTTGCAAATCACCCCAAGGCAAAATTTCAAAATCTTCTCTTGCGTTGCAAGGAGCTACAATTTTAGGATTATCCGTCAATGCAACGGCTGCAGATGTTCTTCCATGAAATGCTCCTGTAAAAGAAATAAAACCGGATTTACCCGTACCAAAGGAAGCCAACTTAATCGCATTTTCATTTGCTTCGGCTCCCGAATTACACAAAAACAAATTGTAATCAGGATATCCAGATATACGTCCTAAAATTTCAGCGTATTGCTTTTGAATAGGAATGTGAACAGAATTAGAATAAAATGCGATTTGATTTAGTTGATCTTCAATACGCTTTACATAATGTGGATGCGTATGCCCAATGGAAATGACTGCATGTCCACCATAAAGATCCAAATATTCTTGTTCTTGATCGTCCCAAAGCTTGGCACCTTCCGCTCTTACGAGTTTTACAGGAATGAGTGGATATACATCAAATAAATTCATCTTGAATTAGAAATATGAGTAAAGAAATAGAAAATTTGACCCAAGGTCAATTGATTAAAAAGCAATGCTTTTGAGATTTAATCCAGTTTTCTCATCCAAACCAAAAGCCAAGTTGAAATTTTGTACAGCTTGACCAGAAGCTCCTTTTAATAAATTATCAATGGCGGAATAAATCACCAATTGACCTAATTCTTTTTGAACATGGATGATACACTTATTTGTATTGACGGCTAGCTTCATATCTATATCCTGATCCGAAACATGCGTAAATGCAGCGTTCTTATAGAATTCATGATAGACTTTTCTGGCCTCTTCAACAGTTCCTTCAAACGGGAGGTAGGCAGTCACCCAAATACCCCTTGGGAAATTCCCACGATATGGGACGAAAAGCAATTCAGCATCGAATTCTGAATTCAACTGCTTAAAAGTCTGTCTTATCTCTTTCAGATGCTGATGAGTAAATAATTTGTAAACAGACATATTGGAAGACCTGTAACTAAAATGGGATGTTTCAGCCAGTTTTTTACCAGCGCCTGTACTACCTGTGATTCCTGAAATGTGAACAGTTCCAGTGGCCCAACCCGCAGTGATAGCCGGAGCTAAAGCCAATTGGATACCTGTAGCAAAACAACCAGGATTTGCTATCTTTTTAGAACCTGTTATTTGATCTTTATTGACCTCTGGCAATCCATATACAAAACTATGAGATTGGTCTCTAAAATCTGTTGATAAATCAATGATGACGGTTTCTTCAGTAAATGAATTTTCATCTAAAAATGACTTAGTTTGTCCATGTGGTAGCCCAAGGAAAACTGCATCTATTCCAGATTGAGGAACTTCATCTGTAAAAACAAGGTCACAATCTCCAATTAAATCTGGATGTACTTCTGACACTTTTTTTCCTTTTTGGCTATTACTGTGGACACATACCAACTCACAGTTTGGATGATTCACTAAAATCCTCAATAACTCTCCACCGGTATAGCCAGCGGCACCAATAATGGCTGTTTTAATTTTAGTCATCGCTGCTATTTACTTTATGGAATATTGCTGTTTGGTTACCCAGAATTCGAGTAAATCCTTTCACGTCTTCAGCTGTATACCCTTTATTCATCTCCCCATAGCTTCCAAACTTAGCTGACATCAAATCATGATCAGAGATAATCCCCAATAGAGTAAAGCGATAAGGCTGCAAAAGAACTCGAACCGTTCCTGTCACATATTCTTGAGTGCTTTGTAGAAATGCCTCCAAGTTTCGCATCACTGGATCCAAGTAATGACCTTCATGCAGATGGTTACCATAGAATTCAGCCTGCTGATTCTTCCAGAACATTTGCCATTTAGTTAAGGTGTGTTTTTCAAGCAATTGATGTGCTTTGATTATCACAATGGGAGCAGCTGCTTCAAAACCAACTCTTCCTTTAATCCCGATGATGGTATCACCTACATGAATATCTCTTCCAATCCCGAAAGGTGAGGCCAATTTTTGAACTTCTTGAATGGCATCTACAGCATGCTCATAAGCTTTTCCATTTACAGATTTTAATTCCCCTTTTTCAAATCCTAGGGTAATTTCCTTGGCCTCTGTTGCAGTCATTTGAGTTGGCCAAGCAGACTCAGGCAAGTAATCGGATGAGGTTAAAGTTTCTTTACCACCTACAGAGGTTCCCCAGATTCCTTTATTAATAGAATAGGCAGCTTTTTCGAAATTCATCGAAACGCCATGTTTCCTCAAATAATCAATTTCTTCTTGTCTGCTAAGCTTTAGATCACGGATAGGAGTGATGATTTCAATATCCGGTACAATAGTTTGAAAAATCATATCAAATCGTACTTGATCATTACCAGCTCCTGTAGAACCATGAGCAACAGACTTGGCACCTATGGATTTGGCGTATTCAGCCAAAGATTTGGCTTGTAAGATTCTTTCTGCTGAAACAGAAAGAGGGTAGGTCTGATTTTTCAGGACGTTCCCAAAAATCAAGTATTTGATAACTTCTTGATAATAAGTTTCAACTACATCAAGAACTTTAAAAGAAGCAATACCTAAGCTCTCAGCCCTAGACTGGATTGTTTCTAATTCCTTGTTTGAAAAACCTCCTGTATTGACCAATACAGCATGAACTTCATATCCAAGTTCCTTGGAAAGGTGTAAGGCACAAAATGTGGTATCTAAACCGCCGCTATAGGCTAAAACTACTTTTTTCATCAATTATTTAGGTTTGACAATAGTTGATACTAGGTAAATGATTATAGGAATATGTTTGTAACTGAATCCTTTGATTTGTTCAATTTAAGCATGAGATATCTTTTTAGTCTGACCCAACGGTCAAATAATTTGATTTCTTTTTTGAAATTCTGTCTTAAAGCAATTTCTTCAACTTGGCTTTTCTTAGCATTTGGATCATATAGCATCGCAGTACAAAGACAGTTTTGACGCTGCTTGCTCATCAAAATCTCATAATTCACACAACTTTGGCATCCCTTCCAAAACTCATTATCATCCGTTAAATCCTCATAAGAAACTGGAATATATCCTAAACCTGAGTTGATTTTCATCACTGCTGCACCAGTCGTTAATCCAAAAATTTTAGAATCAGGATATTTTAAACGACTTAATTTGAAAATTTCCTGCTTGATCATGCGTGCTAATCCAAATTTTCTGAATTCAGGTGCGACAATCAAACCGGAATTTGCGACATACTTCCCATGACCCCATGCTTCAATATAACAGAAGCCTGCCCATGTTCCATCTTTAGTTAGAGCAATCACAGCTTTTCCCTCATCCATCTTTTTTTCAATGTATTCAGGGCTTCTTTTGGCAATACCAGTCCCTCGAGCTTTCGCAGAATTCTCCATCTCATCTGTGATGATGGATGCATATTTTTTGTGGGATGGCTCAGCCATTATGATTTGAAATGATATATTTTCCATGTTTGAATGCATGAAGGATTTTCCGAAAGTATTCGGAGATTTAAATAGAATAGAATAATTAAGGCGAGGATGTTTTCCACACAGGAAAACGATGTATAACAATAAGGGTTAGACCCTAAAAAAGAACCTATACCTCCTCAAGGGAGTGAAAAATAACATAACAGGCTTCGCAACAGCTACATAAAGAGCATAGTTAAAAGAAGGCGTTATGTAAGAAATTGTGTTCATTCGTTTCGGATAGCAAATTTGAACTCTTTGAAAACTAATTGCAAGTAATTTTTTAATTTTTTAACCTTCCAGCCCAAAAATATTGCCAAAAACATGTAGACTTACTTTAATTTTTGATCAGTCTGTAATTCCAAATATTATTTCGTTACGTATTTCCAGACATTTCTTTCAATGCCTCAATAAATTTATCCATTTCATTTTCTGAAGTATATACGTTGGGTGAGATCCTACATCCAAACACTCCTCCAGAACCATTAATACCTACCGTGTAGATTTGGTATTTATCCATTAATGTCTTTGCCATATCTCCTGGAGACACTTTTTCAAGGCCCACATTCGCGATACCACAAGACCTATGAGCTTCTAGGGGTGTATTCACTATTACCCCAGGTAAATCCCTTACCTGGTCAGACCAATATTTTTGAATGTATCTCAACCGTTCCTCTTTTCTTTTAATTCCCATTTTATTGAGGAAGTCAATCGCATCAATAACTGCCAAATCTGTGGAAACCGGATGAGTTCCCGTATGATTCAAATTCAGTAAAGTTTGTTGATCTAATTGATATGGAGCCAAAAGAGGTTTGATTTTTTGGCTTTTGCCCTTTTTCACATATAACATTCCACAACCGAGTGGAACGCTGAGCCATTTATGAAGACTTGACCCGTAGTAATCACAATTCAATTCTGAAATATTAAAATCAAAATGTCCTACTGCATGAGCTCCATCTAGCATAATCTCCACTCCGTGAGTATGAGCCATATCAGCTATTTTCCTCACAGGTAGAATATGTCCCGTAATATTCACAATATGTGGAACCATCATCAGTTTTGTTTTAGGCGTAATCGCCTGCTCATAAACCGATACGATTTCCTCATCATTTTTAGGATGCATTGGGATATCTATTTTCTTCACTTTTATCCCATACCTTCTTTCTGCCAATTCAAACATATTAAGCAAACTTCCATAGTCCTGATTGGACACTATGGCTTCATCTCCTTTATTCCAAGGATAACCTGAAATGATCAAATCAATTGATTCAGTTGTGTTTCGAGTTAATACGACTTCTTCAGGGCTTGCCCCCACAAGTTCTGCTACTTTTGCTGCAGATTTTGCTTTATTTTCCCATTGTACTGTTCGCATATAACTAGATGCATGATAGTTTACATCCCGTAAGTGCTGAATATATTTTTCTAAAGTTTCTTCAGGTAAAAAACAATAATATCCATTTTCCAGATTGATATAATCTGGTTTTAATTTATAAGCAGCTCTCATTTGTTCCCAGATATCTGGGGAAGAAAAATCCAAATCATTAATGCTTATTGTCTTAGCTTTCGTATTAATTATTGATCCGGTACTAAAGCCTAGTAATGCCAAAGCCTTAATAAATGAGCGCTTATTCATAGTAAATGGTTTTGATAAGTTATAAAATGTAAGAAATCAACCAGACAATCAATAGAAAAATGGCCATATATATGATCCAAGGAGATCTTTTGGGAAATTCAAATTGACAAATAGGGCAGATTTTAGCCTTTTCATCAACTTCCATGGCACAGGAAGGACATTCTTTCGTTTTCAATGATTCAAGTGAACTCTTTTGTGAAAAATTCTATTTGAAGCTTAAGTAAATTAAAAAGTTATGAAAATCGAAATATGGTCTGATGTAGTTTGTCCTTTTTGTTACATAGGCAAAAGAAAACTAGAAAAGTCCTTAGAAAAATATCCTTTTAAAGATAAGATCGAAATTGAATGGAAAAGCTTTCAATTGAATCCAGATCAGGTGACCGATCCAAGTCTCAATTCCTTAGAATATTTATCTAAATCAAAAGGATGGTCCATGTCACAAACCTTGCAAATCACGCAACAAGTGATGGATATGGCCAAAAATGAAGGTCTAGAATTTCAAATGGATAAAACCGTTGTAGCTAATACAAAGAATGCTCATAGGCTAATTCACTTAGCCCAAGAATCTAGTAAAGGTAGTGAGATGAAAGAGAGGCTTTTAAAAGCTTATTTCAATGAAGGGATAAACGTCGATGATGCAGATGCATTGTTGAATATTGGGTTAGAAATTGGCTTAGAGGAATCCCAAATAAAAGAAATACTAAATTCTGATAAATTTGAAAATGAAGTGGAAAGAGATATCTATGAATCCCGTCAATTAGGGGTTCAAGGTGTTCCTTTTTTTGTTTTAGATAGGAAATTCGGAATATCCGGCGCTCAGCCAGATGAAGTTTTTGATCAAACAATAGAAAAAGCTTGGAATGAATACAAAAAAGAAAACCCTGAACTAGAGATTGTCAAGGGTAATCCAAATGATTCATGTGAAATAGATGGGGACTGCTAGTCCTCATTTTTTTTACCAAACTCCTCTTGTCTTCATTTCTAGCTTATAAACAGCATCCATAGCTGTTATAAATAGTGTTTTTCTATCCAATGCACCGAAAACCACATTTGCAGTCCATTTTGCGGGAACGGGTATATGCGCGATTTGTTCTCCTCTTTTATTAAACACAGTCACCCCATCACCTGTGAGATACAAATTACCTTTGAAGTCAATGGTCATTCCATCAGAGCCTTTCTCACAGAATAATGTTTTATTGGTTAAATAACCATCTTCCCGGATATCATATTTATAGGTCTTATTGGCGCCTATGTCAGCAACATATAGTGTTTTTCCATCTGGGCTTCCTACTATTCCATTCGGTTTTACCAAATCATCGGTAACTCTAAAAAATTCAGATCTATCTTCCGAAACATAATATACGTGTTGGCCATCTTGCTCCATTTCTGGTTCTCGGATTCCTTCCCAATAGTCTCGTGGATATAAGGGATCAGTAAAGTATAAACCACCTTGAGGTCTTACCCAAAGATCATTCGGACCATTCAATTTATTTCCTTTAAACCCTGAAAGAATTACTTCTTCGTTTCCATCTTGATCTATGGCCCATAGTTCATTTTTTTCATCGGCACAGGTTATCAAGGTATTATTCAACATAAAATACATTCCATTAGAACGGCCTGCATTTTCCTTGAATAATGTAATCTTATCGCTTCCCGCTGACCATTTATAGATTTTATTATTGGGTTGATCTGTAAAAAAAACATCTCCCATTCGGTTGATGGCCGGACCTTCTGTGAAGGTAAATCCATCTTGAATCTTAATAAGTTCGGCCTTTTTGTCGATAACACCTCCTCGTTCTTCGATTTGTGCTGAAAGAGAGTGAGAGGCAAATAATGCTGTTATTAAAACAGCCTGTTTAAAAGGGTTCATATCGTCTAATTGATTATTTTCTTTCCATAGCTAATACCAAAACATCCAAGTCCTTGCTATAAGCCATTCTGGATATATTTTGATGGGTTTCGGAGTTAATTGTTCCAACCAATTCCCAGTTACTATCTGTATATTTTCTTTTATAAATATTATTTCCGGATGCCATTAATAAGTAATTCTTATCTAGCCAAATGAAATCCTGGGCACCCTGAACTCCAAAATAATATTCAGACCTTTCTCCTGATTCTATATCGTAGCTTTTTAACATCAATGCTTTTTCTTCGCCAAGATTACGAAATTCCTCTGTGGAAAGGTAGCTGATTTCACTCGTCTTTGGTCTTTTCTTAATAGCTCTAGCCACGGCCGAATCAATCATAACGATATCATTTCTTCCTCTAGCATAAATAAGGTGATTTGGGTCTCCCAAAACAAACATCGCTGCTTTGTTGTCATACCAATCATAATATCCTACAGGTTCAATATCATCATAAAGCAATTCTGCTGGTTCAAATGTAAGCGGATATAACCAAATTCGTTGCTCTTTATCGGGCTCAGAAACTACTGCAGAAATATACATTCCACAGTCTGTAATCATTGGAGAATTTTCATTTCTGTCAGAAGTCCTACTCATATTTGTAAACTTCTTGGAATTGAAATTATATACTATGATATCAAAATTGTCATTTTCATCTGCAGCAGAAAATACCATTTGATACTCGTTGATAAAGCTGGGTTGATTATCATATTCCGGCCTATCAGTTAAAGCATAGGCTGTTTCTGGGAAGATTTTAAAATTTCCTGCTTTACCTGAAGTTTCCACCACCCATAGATCAAATCCACCTTGCGCCAAGACAGAGTTAGCAATAGTGAAACAACTTAATATCGAAAGTATGTAGAGAAATTTCATTTATTTCTAAAATTGATCAACCAAATTACAAAATGGATGTTAGAATGCTGTGAGTAAACTGAAATTGTATACTAATGATCGTTTAAATGATCTGAGAAAAGAAATGGATTCGTCTGCAGATCAAGCAGTTTTGGATTTAATTCAGAATTCTGAAATTATTTCTCAGATTAATGACTGGGATTCCATCCCCATAGAAATACCATCTAACTTCCCAAAAACCGTTAAATCCCTTTTCAAAGATTACAATATTAAACCTTCTCCTGAAGAACAAAGGATTTTGGAAAGGGGACAAGCTTTCTTCAATGAGCGGGGAGATATTTATTTAGCTATGCTAGGATTTTACTCTCTTCCTTATTGCTATGCATTTGCAGATGGAGCTGAAGTATTGGTTCGGTCAAAAAGAATTATGGAAGAATCGGGAAAGCGTCTGGGAGAAACAGCAAAATTTTTACTTGAAATATTCAAACCTGGGGCTTTCATTTCATCCAACCATGCTTTCCTGGTCTGCGCTAAAATCCGCTTGATTCACGCTTTTAGCAGATATTTTATAAATCAATATGCAAAAGATTGGAAAGATGAATATGGAAAACCTATTAACCAAGAAGATCTACTTGGGACTAATTTGGCATTTAGTTTATTGGTTTTAAGAGGAATGCGAAAGATTGGACTAACGATATCTACTTCTGAAACAGAATTGATTTTAGCTTACTGGAAGTATTTGGGAAAATTGATGGGAATTCAGGAAGATTTCTGGCCAGAAACTGCAAAGGAAGCATTTGAGTTAGAAAAACTAATTCGAAAACGCCATATGAAAAACTCAATGGCAGGAGAGAAGCTGATCCGATCTTTATTAAATTATTACGAGGAAAATCAAAAAGAAGAATTCTTAAAGGGGAAATCTGAATCATTGGTTGCTTATATGGTCGGTAAAGAAGCTTCTAATGCGCTAGGAATTCAATCAGAGCTTCCTTTAAGTTCAGAAGTTATGGGATCTATCTTTAAGCTTTTGGGATGGAAAAATTATGGAGGAAAGAAATCTCATGCTAGATTTAGTTATGAATTCGAGCAAAGCTATTTTCAGCAATTCGGAGCCTACCCGATACTTAATTTACCTGAACGAAAGCGTCCATAACCGTACACTTTTTTGTTCGTTTACTAATCATTCATTTTTAACAACCATCGAAATTAGGCTGTAAAGGCTACTTTTTAGTAATGGCATCTTTTTCGTTTTCTTAATGGCATGAAGGAAATAACACAACGTCTTCAAAGAATCCCAGTGGAACTGATATTTTGGGTTGGAAGTTTGATAGCAATCCTATTTCTAGAACCAAATTCAGGGACTCATTTTAGTCTCTGTCCATTGGATCAGTTGGGATTCAACTGGTGTCCGGGTTGTGGATTAGGAAGATCAATGAATCTCCTAGCAAAAGGAGATTTTCAAGCCTCCTGGTCTATGCATCCCTTGGCAATGCTAGCGTACGTAGTGATTTTCTCTAGAATTTGGCAACTAATTAAAAACCTTAAAACAACACACAATTATGGCTAATGTATTGAGACACCTTCCTGAACTGGAAGGTATGGAACTGGGATATATCCAGGGATTGATGAAAAACATGGATGAAGATCAAGCTTCTCTATTTGCTCAAGTATATCGTGCAAGAAGAAAAGATGCGCAAATGATTCTGATTCTAACCTTGCTTGGCTTCTTTGGCTTTGCTGGTTTACATCGATTCATTCTTGGGCAAATTGGCTTGGGTATTCTCTATATTTTGACTGTAGGTCTATGCTTTATTGGTACTATCGTTGACTTGGTCAACTATAAAAGTTTGGCTTATGAGTATAATATCAAAGTTGCTCATGAAACCATTAATATGCTTTCCACTTCATTTGATATGGGACAGGATTCTAAAGACTGATTATAAACTTAACCGCTAACCAGTAGGCCTGAAGAAATTCAGGCCTTTTTTTATTCTAAAAATAAAAAGCAGAGGTTTATAAGGTTCAGTGATTTATTTGCTCTTCAAATACTTCCTTTAAAGAGAATAAATGAAGAATATCAATTCGTGATTTGACAGATAAATTCATCAATTAAAAACTCCATCATTTTAAAGGAAGCTATAATAATTAGGACCAATTAAATCCCAAGAATCAATTTTCTTTTATTTGGTTTTTTCCCCTTAGCTGAAAAAAATAGCCCTAAAGCAAGAATAAAATTCAATGTTAAAATTGAAGATGCCTTCAATTCAAAATCAGACTTAAAATAGCTCGATTCATTAAAACTTACAGAAAAGGAATATGCTATTGAGATAAAAGAGTTACCAATTTTCATCCTCTTGATTTCCTTCAAAGGAATTATTTGTATCCCCAAAACTTCCAAGCATGCTTTTTCCTTTATCAGAAAGCAACAAATGAAACGATTCAATCTTTTTATGTATTAGTTGGAGGGTTTCAAAGTCGGGATGCTGTATATGAAATGGGATGGATAATAGATTTGCCTGTTTTTTGTCGAATGGGGGTGGTGTTCTAGAGCCAAAGAAATAGGGCCAAAGTGTTTTGCTACAGGATATCCCCCAAAAATCAATTGGATAGTTTGTAGCATAGCTTGATAGACGCTCATTAATCTCTTCAAAAAACATTTCGGATTCACCTAATCTTACTCTGGATCCAGCTCTCGATTTGCCTTTTGTTTTAAGATATTTTATCTGACTCTTACCTTGTTTCTGTCGTACCATATAGGCTCTAAAAACTTTATGATCTATCAGAGCCCCATTATGAATATAGCCAGTTGCAGCAATTCCCGCACGAATCATCACTAAAGCCAAGTGATAATCTTCTTTCTTGAAAACTTGTCCTGATTCATCAAAATACATATTCCAGGGAAGTAAAACTTTTGCTACCCATTCGTTATTAAACGAAAATTCCAATTGATGAGAGACTGGTAAATAGACTTGTTCCAAATCCATCTCAATTACTTTATTTTGTAGAGATTTAAATTTTTCTATGTTAATTTCTAGGAATTGGCCGGAGGACATGATTCGAATATCAATTCAGTTATCTTTGTACAAATAAACTGAAATTTTATGCAGGAGGAAACCCAAAAACTTTTTGACAAAATCTGTGATCCTAATGAGAAAGAGGCATTTTATTTTGCAGAAAAAATAGGAAAAATAAATACCGAAGAGGTTAGAGATAAATTAATCAAATTGGTAAAAGGAGATAATTGGGAAATAGCTTATTTAGCTTGCAAGGCTTTGTCTAAAACCAGTTTTAATAAAGAGTCATTGGATGCAATTTTTGAGGCCATCCGAGATAAAAAAAATCAAAATCATCAAGGTGCTTTCGTTCAGATTTTGGAAGAGTTTGACCTAAGTGAAAGCTTTGTAGACATTTTTAGGATATTTCTTTTTGGAAATTTCAAAGCTGAAACCTTAGCGAAAGAATATCTTGATACTGTAGAATTTGAAATAACCCCTCGGACTATCCGAAAAGCTGAAAAACATTGGAATCACTATTTACATAATCCTGAGGATCCAGGTAGCTTACAGTTGAAAAAACTTGAGGTTGAACCTATCCTAAATGAAATGCGAGAATTATTTTCAGAGTAGCAACAAACATTAGCCTAATTATTGTGTTTTATAAAGGCAGTAAAAAGATGTTTGTTATGCTTAAAACGAAGGTTGCTAAATTGCACACAGAATTTTTTAAAGACCATGGGTTTACCTTAAATCCTTCTCTAAATCAATTTGAAAAGGATTTTCCAAATGGAAAACAAGTTATTTCCATACAAATCATAGATTGTAAGAACGAAAAATATCTAGAATATCAACTAGGTGTTTATATTAATGTCGTAGAAGAATTAATTAAGCAGTACACTTCTACCATTTGTGGATACAAAGCACAATCCATTACATTAGCCCAAACCCCGGACAAATTGGGGAGTACTTATCCAAAAGAAATTAAAATTTCGAATATTGAAGAGTTACCCAGTTTGATAAACTCGATTAAGATATTTTTTCTAGAAACTGGTTTTAAGTGGTTGGATAAAATGATAGATCCCATCAAACTTGAGCAAGAATTTCTCCATCAAAAAGAGATCGCATTTGAAGACTGCAGTTTAGTAGAGAATGCTTTTCGATCCACTGCATTAAGTAAGATTTTTAATCCTATTGATTACCCTATTTTAAGGAGGACTTTCTTAAAAAAAATAAACTCTCTTGAATTGACGCCATTTAGCATTGCTTCATTCTTACAATTCTTGAATTATTTAGATAATCTAAATATGGAAGCCGCTTAGTGTCTCCTTTTGACTCCACGTTCAGCTTCCGCCGAAACTGGATTATCCGGCCATTCATGTTTTGGATATCTTCTTTTTAATTCTTTCTTCACCTCAAAGTACCCATTAGTCCAGAAACTTTTTAAATCTTGGGTTAATTGAACGGGTTTGAATCCAGGAGAAAGCATTTCTATCAATAACGGAATTTTTCCTTCATTGACTGTTGGTGTTTCTAACAAACCAAAAAGTTCCTGTAATCGAACTGATAGGAGTGGGGGATCCCCATCCTCTTTATATTCTATAGAAATCTTGCTTCCTGAAGGTACAGGGATCGTTTTTGGAGCCAAGTGATCCAACTTTTGTTGCATCTCATAATCTAAACTTGAAATCAAGATTTCCTGAAGATTTAACTTCTTAAAATCCTCATTTTGCTTGATGTTGGTAACATAGGGCTCCAGCCATAAATCTGCTGTATCGCATAAATTCGCCATCGTCCAGGTAGGCCAATTCTGCTCAGGATTCCATTTTTGTAGCGATTGTACCCGGTTCATCAACTGGACTACACCCTCATTCCAGTCTAACAGCAATTCTCCTTCTTCTTTTACTGCTTCTAGTATTGCCTGTTTAGCCTGGCTTGAATCAAATTTTGCTAATGGTCTTTTCCCTAAAATTATTGCTCCTATTCGAACTTCCGTATGCGCTATCAGTCCTCCTTTTTTACGATCCCACTCCAAAACCTCTTTGGTCTTCAGCATAGGTGCCAGATCTTTTGGATTTAAAGGTGCTGCCAACAAAATCTTTCCCATTCCTTCACGTGCATCCACATGTGCCACCGCTAACCAAGACTCATGTGCCAAATCATCCCGATGTCCGATCTGCGCAATCTTTCCATTTGCCAATTGGAATTGAGCATTATTTCCAGGTCTTGCAGCTGCGATTCTTTCAGGATAGGCATAGGCCAAAAGTAATCCCGTCATCCAAGGATCCACCGGTTTATTCTCTGCAACAATCTTGAACATGGATCGATAGGATGCTGCCAATTTCTCTAATTTTTTAATTCTAGGAATAGTCACTCCACGTTCTCGAAATCTTCGTAAGGCTTCAATCCTCAGGTTTAAATCTACTCCAGCATTAGGAGTCAATGGATCTCTTTCATCTAGAATTGCAGCAATATCGGTTCCTAGACCCAATTCGTCATGCTTCTTAGCATAAAGCAACATATGAGCTATTCTAGGGTGTGTTGGCACCTTATGAATTTCTTTCCCATGTTCCGTTAAGCTTTCATCTTTCAAAGCATCAATGGCTTCCAATGTTTTTTCTGCCAAATGTAAAGTACCCACCGGAGGAGGAGTGAGCCATGTCATTTTTCGGATATCTTCCTGACCCCAAGCTTTCATATCCAAGACCATGGGAGTTAAATCAGCCTTCAGAAGCTCAGGAGTACGAAACTCAGCTAATTGATTTTCTATTGCTTTGGTCCATAATCGATAAGAATGACCCGCGGTCAATCTCCCAGCCCGACCGGATCTTTGGTCAGCAGAATCTTTACTGATTCGATGCAATACCAATCTGGAAAGACCTGTTCGAGGATCGAATCTGGAAGATTTGGCAAAGCCAGAATCTACCACGACTTTGATTCCTTCTATGGTCAAGGAAGTTTCTGCAATGTCTGTGGAGAGCACAATTTTTCTTTTCCCGGAAGGATCAGGCATAATTGCTCGATTCTGAGCAGCAGGAGAAAGCTGGCCATAGAGCGGCAACACCAGATCATGAGGCAATGCTTTCCGAAGAACAGCTTCTGCCTTTTTAATATCCCCCTGACCGGGCAAAAACACCAAAAAATCGCCTTCATGCTTTTTCGTCAAAGGAATAATTTGCCTCGCTGTATCTTCCCCGATGGCATATTCATCCACTTCACTTAGATATCTAATTTCCACTGGATATTGTCTTCCTAAACTTTGAACCACTTCCGCTTTGATCAAATCCGAAAGTAAAACCGCATCGATGGTTGCAGACATCAGCAAAATTCTCAGATTAGGCCTAAGCACTTCCTGAACTTCTCTGCATAGTGCTAAAGCCACTTCTGAATGAAGATTTCGCTCGTGAAACTCATCAAATATCACCAATCCCACATCTTCCAATGAATTATCAGAATGTAACATTCGAGTCAAAATGCCTTCCGTGATTACCTCCAATCTGGTGTTTTTGGAAACAACCGACTCAAATCGGATTCGATATCCAATCAAGTCACCTACTTTGGTGTTGGACATAAAAGCCATGCGTTGTGCAATGGATTTAGTAGCCAACCTTCGAGGTTCAAGCATCAGGATTTTCTTTCCCTGAAGCCAAGGTTCGTTCAACAAGGCCAATGGCAAAAGCGTACTTTTTCCTGCTCCAGGAGGTGCCTGGATAATTAGAGAATTAGCTTTGGAAAGCTGGCTTTTTACTTGATGTATAATCTCCGCAACTGGAAGATCAAAAGAATTAGGATTGAAATCTTTAAGCATGCGGTACAAAAGTAGCAGATTCTATTGCCAAGAGGAAAAGTAAAATTTAATTGAATAATAATTTATTATTCAATATTGAAATGAAAGAAGACTAGTTCTTTTATTTCTTCTGATATCTTCCTTTTTAAAAATTCTTAGACTCTAATTGAAATCGATTATTCTACAGGTTTTCTAGAATTCAGAAATTTATTAAGTGCTTAATACTTTAATAACTATTAAATCACTCTTATTCTTACCTTTTTCTCTTTCAGCTTAGTCTGATTTACTTTTGGTAAAAGCGATTCCACCTGATCTGTTTTTACGGCCACAAAAGCACAATCTGTCTTAAGTTCGATGACACCCAGTTGATCTGATTTAAGTTTGCCTTGCTTTAGAAACAAACCTGCGATATCTCCTTTTGAAATTTTATTGCTCCTTCCTCCAGAAATAAATAAGGTAGACCATTCCGATGCAGTAGGTGGAGTTTCTGGACTGAGAGTTTCCAAAGCTGCATCTGCTGCAAATTCGGGCAACTTTTCCTTTTCATGCTGAAGGATAAACGCTGTTCCTTCCTCATTCATTCTGGCAGTTCGTCCATTTCTATGAATGAATTCTGATTCACGATTCGGAAGTTGATAATGGATGATAAAGCTCAATTCAGGTACGTCAATTCCTCTGGCAGCCAAATCTGTAGCTAGCAAAAGTTGATGCGTACCATTTCTGAATTTGATCAACGATCGCTCTCTATCCAGCTGCTCCATATCCCCATGAAAGGGACCGTGGGAGATTCCATGATCTAGCAAATAATCACTGATCTGCTGAATAGAATCCTTAAAGTTGCAAAAGATAATTCCATTCTGCTGTCCTAGATTACTAATCAATTGGACCAGAGTTTCCAGTTTATTATTGGAAGGAGAGAGCACCCGCTTCACTGTCAACTGAGAGATTTTCTCATTTAGAAAATCAATTTTGATAGGAGATTTAAGATGTATAAACTTAGGGAATTGAACATCCTGGGTAGCAGAGGTTAGAATCCGCTTCTTCAAATGAGGAAGCATTTCAAGAATCAATTTCATTTCCACTTCGAAGCCGATTTCAAGCGACTTATCAAACTCATCCAAAACTAGCGTTTTAATAAATCGCTTTTCGAAAGCTTCCCGCTGCAAATGATCAGCAACCCTTCCTGGCGTACCTATCAAAACTGCCGGACGGTGTTTGATCTCTATTCGATCTTTTGAACCGGCTCGTCCCCCATAGACTGCATTTACTTTAAAACCGGTTCCCATTTCACGCATCACCTGCTCTATTTGAATGGCAAGTTCACGGGATGGAACAATGATGAGCAACTGAATTTCAGCGATTTGTTCATCCAGATTTTGGATCAAAGGCAGTAAGAAAGCCAAGGTTTTTCCTGTCCCTGTAGGAGATAAAAGAATCAGATCTTGATCGGTATTGATCGCTGCTTTTGCAGCCAACTGCATCAGGTTAAGATCGCTAATTCCCAGTTTGGAAAGAATATCTGTTTGGCTTTTAGTGGGATTGGACATTCACAAAGATAGGTTCTTAAAATCCACGAATTGAAAAAATAATGAGAACTCATTTCTATGTTGTCAAAAATACTCTGATAGGAGCTTTAAAAGATTGAGATAACGCCCATTCATTAAGAATTAATTAAATTGATAAAATTGAACCTGAACATGTAGATTAGGATGATATAAACACAATAGGCAGTTAGTAATTGAGGTTCTAAAAATGCTTGAAATAATTATAATAAGTACTGGGTAAATCCTTA
Source organism: Algoriphagus sp. SE2 (assembly GCF_039563885.1). Lineage (NCBI taxonomy): Bacteria > Pseudomonadati > Bacteroidota > Cytophagia > Cytophagales > Cyclobacteriaceae > Algoriphagus > Algoriphagus sp. SE2. The sequence goes on from NZ_JBCLWJ010000005.1 coordinate 93,465, forward strand.
ATAGACCAATTAATATGACATACTCAATTTATCACCTATTGGTAATTAATGCCCCCATTAAAAAAATTTATGAAGCCATTACTGAACCAAAGCATTTAGTTAATTGGTGGCCTCTTGAGTGCAAAGGAAAACCAAGAGAAGGTGAAGTTTATAATTTCTTCTTTACATCGGAATATGATTGGTATGGTAAAGTTGTTAAATCCGAAAAGGAGAGATCTTTCCAAATCAAGATGACTAAATCTGACTCGGATTGGGATTCAACCTCTTTTGGCTTTGAGTTGGAACAGAATGCATCTAATGTTAAGGTCAATTTTTGGCATATAGGGTGGCCAGAATGTAATGCTCATTATAAAAGGTCTTCCTTTTGTTGGGCCATATTACTGAATGGATTAAAGAATTATTTAGAAAAAGGAATTATTATCCCATTTGAAGAAAGAGAATAAACTTATTGCAACAAAGTATATCCCACTCAGTGGGATACAGTTACAATGCTAGAACCTCTTGCTCAAATAGAAGAAACTATATAGAATGACTCCATATGAAAAGGAGGCTATAGAATATTTTAATATAATGTGGGACTCTTGCGAACAACAAAGTGCACTATCTCTTCAGGAAATATTGCAAGTAGAATTGAAAGTTCAAGTGAATCAAATAGAATTAATATTTCATCTGACACCTTTACTTTGATCAAGAATATTTATGATTGTGAATATCGTGGCAGAATAGAGGTTAAAGATGGAAGACAAATTGAAATGTATTTTGTCAAATAGATTTGAACCAAACTGTGCAGAGCAAACCATAAAATGTTCATGTCTCCTATTCATCTCCACTACCACAAATGCTCATGTTGGTTGACATTAGCAAAACAAATGAAGAATAGATGTTAAAATTCTTTCGAACAATAAGAAGAAAATTAATTGATAAAGGAAATCTGAAACGATATCTGATTTATACTATTGGAGAGATCTTCCTTGTTATGATTGGGATTCTACTAGCATTACAAGTTAACAATTGGAATGAGAATAATAAGGATAGAAAAGTTGAGAATAAACTACTAATTGAATTAAAAGAAAATCTAAATTTCAACCAAAATCGACTCCAAGATGAAATACTCAAAGAACATAGTTCCATCAAATCAATAAATTTAGTAGTTGAACACATTGACAATAGAAAACCCTATCATGATTCATTAGACACTTATTTCCGACAAGCTTTTAGAGCATATGACATAGTAATTTCTTCTTCCGCATTTGAAGCTATAAAATCCAAAGGGTTTGAACTTATTCAATCTGATTCACTACGAAAAGAAATCGTAGGTTTATATGATGAGACATACTCCAATTTGATAAGTGAGACTGTAAGATTAGAAAATCAGTTTTGGTCATCTTCAGTTCTTCCAATTTGGCATACCCATTTTCGAATGATTGGAAACACTTTAAAACCAGTTGATTATGAAGCGCTTTTAAATGATAAGACATATATAAATATGATTACCAACAGGAGACATTTAAGGGAAGTGGCTATTCAAAATAAAAGTGAATCATTGTTACGGACAGAGTTTCTATTAACACATATTGATAATTATTTGGGATTAACGGAAAATTAATAACAAACTACCGCCCCACGGAAAATGCTCACCTAGGAGATCATTAGAAAAATAAATATCGAATAGATAATAAAATTATTTAGAAGATTAATAAGATTAAAATGAAGGAACAGTGGCTGGAACAGGGGTACAACGATTTTGCGAAAAATGGCCCTACGGGATTAAGTATCAATCATATGGCTAGGGAAATCGGTGCTGCCCGATCTTCATTTTATCATTATTTTGCTGAGATAGATTTTTTTGTAGATGAGTTGCTGACTCGCCACTTAGAGATCGTTAAAGAGTATAATCTATCAGGAAAACAAAACTGCAAAAATCTAATTCCCGATCTCTATAATTTATTGGCACAGTACCCCATACCTTTAAAATTTAATCATCAGCTCTTCCGAAACCGTCATATCCCAAAATACAACCTTATTTTTCTAACCACTTATGAATCAAGCGCAGAAGCTTTTTTATTAGATTTGTTTGATGAATACTTAGATTTAAACCTTCCCAGAAAAAACCTAAACCACCTTTTTTTAACTCTGGTGGAGTCTTGGTATTCCCGACTGGATCCTCAGGATCTTTCAGCTGCAGCCATACAATCTCATGCAGAAGATATCTTAAATGAGATTTCTTTCCTTACTCGTTCCAGGCTTTTCACCTCCATTTAAACCATCTCAGAAATATTGATTTCTAGTCTAGGGTATCTGTACAGGTCTGTCTATAGATTAGTCCGATAGTGTCCTATTTTTAATCTACAATTATTAAGGTTTAGAACTTGGATTCTGAAACTGAGCAGGAGGTAAATTTTATGTCTATGTCTTTGTTCAAAATAATCAATGGTGGAAAGTAACTTAGGAATTGTTTATATTCAGTTGCAAACGAAATCATGCCATAAATCATTTTAGGCTTTTAGGAATAATAATGCACCAAAACAGATTTTATATATGAAAACGAAAATCCCTATTTTTTGTATCTGCTTTGCCCTTCTTGCAGGATGTACATCGAATCCAGAAAATGAATCCGAAAAAGGAGGTACAAACGCCATACCTTATCCAAAAGCAGAATGGAAAGGGATACAGGGAAAAACTCTGGAAGACTCAGAACCATATTTTATTGGTCAGCCGAAAGCACCTGAAGGAGCTCCCAATGTTTTGATCATTATGCTGGACGATGCAGGATTTTCCAATGCCAGTTCTTTTGGGGGAGTAATGCAGACTCCAACTTTCGACCGTATTGGTGATGAGGGTATTAGATATACACATTTTTCAGTGGCAGCAGTATGTTCACCAACTCGGGCTTCATTATTAACTGGATATAATATTCATCAAATAGGAACAGGTATTATCTCTGAATTTGCAACAGGTTATCCTGGTTACAACTCACAAATTGATTACACCACCCCTTCTATCGCAAAAATTCTAAGCGATAATGGCTATGCGACCGCAGCTTTTGGAAAATGGCACAATACGCCCATGGAAGAGGCTTCACCTGCCGGACCTTATGAAAGTTGGCCAACAGGTATCTGGGGATTTGACTATTTCTGGGGTTTCTTGGGTGGAGAAACCAATCAATTTCATCCGCTCCTATATGAAAATACAACAGCTATTGAAACTCCAAAAACCAATGCTGACGGTTCTACTTTCCATCTTTCACATGGCATGGCTGATCAGGCTATCAAATGGCTGGACAACTGGAAAGGTCTGAGGGATGATCCTTTTTTTATGTACTACACTCCAGGTGCAGTTCATGCGCCTATTCAGGTGCCTAAAGAGTGGCGAGACAAATATAAAGGCCAGTTTGACGAGGGGTGGCATGTATATCGCGAGCAACTTCTGGAGCGTCAAAAGAAATTGGGGCTGGTTCCTGAAAATGCAAAGTTGGTGGATTGGCCTGAAAATATTCCAACCTGGGATTCTTTCAGTGAAGAAGGAAAGAAATATTTATCCCGACAAATGGAGGTCAATGCCGCCTTTATGGAGCATGTTGATTATCATGCAGGGCGTGTAATCGAACACCTGGAGGAGCTAGGTGAGCTAGACAACACCTTAGTCATCTATCTGACTGCTGACAATGGAAATACTGCAGAGGGAACCCCTACAGGCACTTTTTCTGAGTTACTTTTTCAGAATGGCTTTCCTCCGTTGACTATGGAACAACAATTAGAGAAGCTTGAAGAGTTTGGAGGAATGGATGCCTGGGGAGGACCACATTTAGCCAATCACTATTCTGTTGGTTGGTCTTACGCAGGTTCAACACCTTATCAATGGACGAAACAAATTGCTTCTCATTTTGGTGGAACAATGTCTGCAACTGCCATTCGCTACCCAAAAGCTATAAAAGCCAAAGGAGAATGGCGAACACAATTTCAGAATGTCACAGATCTTGTTCCTACCATTTTAGAAGTGACTGGTGTGCCTGAACCGGATTATGTAAATGGTCAGAAAAAAGTGGAGTATCCAGGAAAGTCACTCACCTATGCATGGGATGACCCGGAAGCTAAAACCAATCACCCCACCCAATATTTTGAAATGACCGGATTCATGGGGATATATCATGAGGGATGGACCCTTAGCGGAAAACCTTATCGTGTTCCATGGTCAGTTGACCCTTCGGCTTTGGCTAATTTTGACCCACTGAACACACAATGGGAGTTGTATAATATCGACGAAGACCCAATTCAATCAGTTAATCTTGCAGATAAGTATCCTGAGAAGGTGAAGGAACTGGAAGAATTGTTTTGGCAGGAGGCTGAAAAATATGACGTCTTTCCGGTTGGTGGTTCCATGGGAAGATCACTCCAACCCGAATCAAACCCACAGAGGGCGGCTAAAAAGCACTGGGAGCTAACACCAAATGTTTATCGCGTACCTGAACTTGCCGGTCCAGAGATCAAATCCACCAACTATGAAATCAATGCCTACATCACCGCTGATAAAACAACGGAAGGCGTAATTTATGCTGTGGGGGAAAGACTCGGTGGACAGGTGCTATTTATCAAAGATGGTAAACTGCGTTACAGTTATTCCACCCTTGGCCTTTATTGGCATGACTTCCAAGGAAATGTGCCAATTCCGGAGGGAGAGGTAAAAATCACTCTGAAGCATACCATGAAAGAAGCCCGGCTGAATGGGCCTTCCTTAGTGGAATTCTTTATCAATGACCAAAAAGTGGGTGAAATGGATATAATTGCCACAGTCTATGCGGCCTTCACAGGTCACGAGACTTTTGATATCGGAAGAGATGAAGGCATGCCTGTCAATGAAGAATATGCCGATAAAGGAAAATTTATCTTCACAGAAGGACAATTACACAAGGTGGTTTTTGATATAGAATAATTATCTATAAGAAGGCATCAAGGGCATTAAAATGCCCTTGATGCCTTACCATTGGACTTAAATAAGTAAAAAATTAAGCTCTCGAACATTAATTGAGGGAATTCAATAAACTTTTCTGTAAGTAAAATAAGCCAAAATCTTTTTGGATAGAAATTGTTTCAACTAATCAACTTTTAGTCAAAATTGTCAGAGTCCTCGATTTTTTTTCAGCCAGAGAATCATATACTTTTTATAAATTGAAATGCAACATATAAATTTTGGCTATTCTATAACCCCACCAAAAATTGATTTTTTAAGAACGATAATATGAAAGAAACTTCAAGAAGCTCATTTAAACCAAAAACATATGTCACAACTTCAGCCATGACCTTGTCAGGATTTTTTTTCACGCCAAATAGCGGAGCAACTTGGATTGATTAAGGGTTTATATTATTGGTCCAAAACAAGGATTTTCACCTTTAATTGGAACTATGGTGTGCATGCTAGAGGATATGAGTAATCAAGTAAAAATTTCAATTAAGAATTTTACAATGGAAGAACTGGACTATCAGTTTGATGAGAAATCCAATAAAATCGATGCCTTGACCTTTCGTATCATTTCAAGTGAAAAATTCCATCAGGTATGTATTCTTGAGGAAAGGAAATTAAATGAAGAACAACATAAATTATGGGAACCAGCAAGAAGTTTGGATTTGCTTGAAACCAAGAATATAAAAGGTCCTGAGATAACTTAGTACTCGTCTATAATTGATGAAGTAAGAAAAGATACACAGGCAGGATTGAAAGAAAATGATAATAATTGACTCTTAGCTGAAGCCCACTTGATGACCTCACATGAAACTCCTATCAACAGGTTTTGACGATGGTTTCATTCCTGTAAACATATGTCCAATCCTAATGGACAGATCAAATTTCTGAAATCTAAGCCTCCCTTTAAGGAAATAGGTTGGAGCTAGGCAAGTATCAATAAAATAGAATTTGGGACTAGCTTTCTTTTTTTATCTTAGAAATAGAATTCTATTGCAATAGTAAGTGTCCCTATAATTTTAATCTATACAAATTGGAGACGCTTCCCACTATCAAATAAACTTAAAATGAATAATAATTGTAGACTAGTCCAATTGATCCATCCAAAATTTGGACGAAGAATAGCTGCAGTTCAGGAACCTGAATTGCTATTTCTTAATGGATTTGGTTCAATTTATGAACTTGCATTAAGGGCTTTGGAATCTAATCAAAAGTTAAGTGACTTAATCCTAAAAAGTCTTTCTGAAGAAAAATTGGACTATGATTCAATTTATCAAGGAAACAGCGAATGGAAATTATTACCATCCTTTGATCATCCAAACTCCCCATTTAATTGCATGGTTTCCGGTACAGGTTTGACCCATCATAATAGCGCCTTAAACAGGCAAATGATGCATAGCGATCAGAAAGAGCAAGCTACTGATAGCCTTAAAATGTATGAGATGGGTGTAAAGGGAGGAAATCCTGCGTCAGGAGAAATCGGCGTTCAACCGGAATGGTTTTATAAGGGAAATGGAGCTGTATTAAGAGCTCATGGAGAAAAGCTTTATATCCCATATTTTGGGAATGATGGGGGAGAAGAGCCGGAAATTGCCGGGGTTTATATTATTGACAAACAGGGTAATCCATTTCGGATTGGTTTAACTATCGGAAATGAGTTTTCTGACCATGTGATGGAAAAAATGAACTATCTCTATTTGGCTCCTTCAAAAATCAGAACTTGTTCGATTGGACCGGAATTGGTAGTTGATGCCGATTTTGATAGCTATACTGGTGAAGTGTCTGTATCTAGAAAAGGGCAAGCTATCTGGAGTTCAAAAATCAATACGGGTCAGCAGAATATGTGTCATAATTTAGAAAATCTAGAATTTCATCATTTTAAATACGATTCACATCGAATTCCCTTTCAAGCTCATGTTCATTTTTATGGAGCAGATGCCTTTAGTTTTGGAAATGAAATTATGCTTGAAGAGGGTGATGAAATGAAAGTCTCTTGGGAAGGAATGGGAAGAGCCTTGGTTAATTATTTAGAAAAAGTTAAGGAAAAAAAGCGACCATTGGTAAAGCAATTATAAGTAGTTCAAATTGCCATTTGGACTAATCAAAATAAAAAAACCACGGGAATAATCCCGTGGTTTCATTTTTTCAGTTTTAGGGTCTTATGAGCCTAGCTTAGCAGAAGCTTTTCCATATTCCCATCTAATTTCAAAACTGGATGGTTTTACTTCATATACCAAACGCTCTTCCATTGTTGAAGTCTGCTGAGATGGTACAGTAACTCTTAATACATCCTGACTTGAGTCGTAATCAAATGCGCCCCATTGCTTAGCAACTTTGTTGAAAATTAAAGTGGACTCAGTTTCACCCGGAATAATAAAGAATCCATAAGTTCCTGCAGGCAATTTTTTTCCTTCTACCATGATGTCTTTCGTAGTAGTAAAAGTTGTCGCTTCATTAGCGCCAGCTCTCCATACTTGACCCAAAGGAACCAAGTCACCCCATATTACTCTTCCCTTCACTGCTGGGCTACTATAATTGATTGTGATTTTTGCATCGCCTACAGTACCTTCAGCTGTTTTGGCAGGGCTAGGTTTTTCTTGAGCAGATGCGGAAAATCCGATAAAGACTATAAGGACAAAACCAAATAAACTCTTCTTTAAATTTATTGTTTTCATGTGATAATAATTTGAGATGGTAATTAAGGTTTATTTTTTAGAATTACTTGTCTTATACTGGACAATTGGACTTTTGTTTAAGGAATTTTAACCCAAGCTTCTTTTGCATTGCTTTCAACAATCGCTTCACCGATGATCAATTCTCTCAATCCATCTGCAAATGTTGGGAAAGTTGGAGATTCCGGCTGCTTGCCTTCTCTCACCGCAGCATAAACTTCTTTAAACAATTGCTTGGAAGTATCTGGAAAACCTTCTTGGTGTCCACCAGGGAAACTTACCAGAGACCGTGCGCCTTCATCTACTAATGCAGGGTCTTTCATCATTACTGCGTTCGGTGCATCACGCTTCCCAATCCATAATTCATTTGGCTTTTCAGCATTAAATTCGAAGTTGGCTTTGGAACCGGAAATCTCAATATTCAAGCGATTTTTTCTACCCGCATTGATTTGGCTGACCGTGATAGATCCTGTTCTACCATTGTCAAAACGAAGTAAAACGGTAGCATAATCTTCAGAAGTTACCGGATATTCCTTATAATCCGAAGGATCCAATGCCTTTCCTGAGAACGTCTCAATCGCTTTTAAAGGCTTTAATCTTGTTTTGTGAACGGTGGAGAAATCTGCCATCACAGCAGTAATTTTTAACCCAGTTACATACTCAGTCATATCCAATAAATGAGAGCCAATATCAGCGATTGCTCTCGATCCACCAGATTGGTCAGGCTCCAGCCTCCAGTTATAATCGGTTTTGAAGAAAAGCCAATCCTGTAGGTAAGAACCCATTACGGAATTAACTTCTCCCAATTCACCTTTTTCACGCATTACCTTCATTTGGCGAACCATAGGATAATAACGAAGATTAAAATGAACAGCATTCACCAATCCCTTTTCTTCTGCCAATGCAACCAACTCCTCAGCTTCTTCAATGGTGTTTGCTAATGGTTTTTCACATACGACATGCTTACCGGCAAGTAAGCAGGCCTTGGTCTGTGGGAAATGCAAGAAGTTAGGAGTACAGATGTGAACTACCTGTATGCTGTCATCTTTTAGCATATTTTCAAAAGTATATGCATTTGGAATGCCTAACTCTTTTGCTTTAGCATCAGCTACTTCCTGATTAACTTCTACAAGTCCTGTAACCAGAATATTTGGGATTCTTCTAAGTGCTTCTAAATGAGCTGGACCAATAAATCCAGTTCCTACGATAGCAACATTTATTGTCTGAGACATCGGTTTTTTTAGGTTGATTTAAAATAAAATTAAAACCTCAAATTAGGAATTTTGATTGAAAAATAGGTAAAGAATAAATTGTCATTTCATTATAAATGCTAGAAAAACTCGATAATTCTAAATAATACACAGCTGATATTTAATCTTTTTCCCTGGAAATCAATCAGATCAAAAAAATTAGGGTTTTATCCACCATTTCTCGGTTTCTTGATTTTTTCCTTCCAGCTCGATGAAAGAGCCAATCTTTGGTACCATAATTGGAATTTGTAATTCATTGGCTTTTTTCAGAACTCGTTCTACTGGATCCGTCCAAGAATGCATGGCCAAACTAAAGGCAGCCCAATGAATAGGCATAATAAGTTTTGCTTGAATATCTAATCCAGCCTGGGCTGTTTCTTCTGGCATCATGTGAATTTCTTTCCAACGCTCATTATATTGCCCACACTCCATCATGGCAAAATCAAATGGCCCATATTTCTCCCCGATTTCTTTAAAATGGGGACCGTAGCCACCATCTCCACTAAAATAAATATTGTGGGTATTCCCCTGAATTATCCAAGAACCCCAAAGTGTAGAGAAGCGATTGTTTAAGCCCCTTCCTGAGAAATGACGCGAAGGTGCAAAAGCAAGTTTTAAATCACCCACTTGAATTTCATCCCACCAATCCATTTCATGGATTATATTAGGCTCAATTCCCCAAGATTCCAAATGTGCTCCGACACCTAAAGGGACATAAAAGGCTTTGGTTTTACTCATTAATCGCTTAACTGATTCGTAATCCAAATGGTCATAATGATCATGTGAAAAAAGAATCATATCAATTTCAGGAAGCTGCTCTATTTCTATAGGTAGTTCTTTACTGAAGCGTTTCTTTCCCAACCAAGGATGCGGAGCAGGGACATCTCCTAACATGGGGTCCAATAGGATGTTTTTACCATTAATCTGAAGCAAAAAGGCAGAATGACCGAACCAAATCAATCGAGGAGAAATACGATCAGGTGTCAAATCAATGGAATCTATTTTTACAACTGGGATTTCGAAATCTGGAATTCTAGATGGATCATTTTTAAAAAATTCAGGAATCATCTTAGCCGTTTGTTTGAAATCCATCATCATACTTGTAGGCACTAGATTGTGAAATTCTCCATTTGAGTAATGCTCGAGTTTTTCAAATTCAGCCATTTGTTCATCGCTCGGGTTTGCTCCAAATTGAGGACTTAAATTGACGAAAAGAAAGCCTAAAATGATTAAGATAATTATTGACAACAGAATAAAAATGAATAATTTTCTTATTGCCTTTAAAGAGGATTTAAGCATAGGGTAGTTTTTGAATCAAATTCATCTCATAAATAATTTTTAAATTAGAGTAAGGAATCAAAGTAGATCTTAAAATGTCAATAAGTTATTGGCAAACAAGGTTCTTTCTAAAACAGTTTTAAAATTCGAAGTAATTTGTAAATTCCATAGACGGCTTCGATTAACTTTTGATTTTCTTTAACTTAATGTCCAAACTATAAAAACCATGGCAACATTTAATCTTAAAATTAACGGAAAAGCACATACCGTTGATGTTGAAGAAGATACTCCATTATTATGGGTCCTTCGGGATCATCTCGGTTTAGTGGGTACAAAATATTCATGTGGTATCGCACAATGCGGAGCATGTACTGTTCATTTGAATGGGGCTGCTATTTTTTCATGTACCATGCCAATTTCGAGTGTAGGTTCTGATGAAATAACTACTATTGAGGGACTCTCAGAAGAGGGTGATCATCCCGTGCAAAAAGCGTGGGAAGAAATAGATGTAGCTCAATGTGGGTATTGTCAGTCAGGTCAAATTATGAATGCAGCAGCATTTTTAAAGAAAAACCCATCGCCTAGTATGGAAGAAATTGAAAATGCAATGAACAGAAACCTCTGTCGATGTGGAACTTATCATAAAATCAGAGAAGCTGTCGCTAAGGCCGCTAAAATCTAAAAACTATGGCTACACGAACAAAAACAAATAGAAGAGATTTTCTCAAGATTGCAGGAACCACAGCTGGAGGTCTATTTATAGGCTTTAATTGGCTTGGTTGCGAATCTCCTAAAATGGAGGTTTTAAGCAATGAACAAGTTCTGTCTCAAGCAAAGAATTTTAACGCTTACCTCTCTATAGCTCCTAGTGGAGATATCGTAATTTATTCTCCTAATCCTGAATTAGGACAAAATATCAAGACTTCTTTTCCAATGGTAGTAGCAGAGGAGCTAGATGCAGATTGGAATAAGGTAAGGGTACTTCAGGCTAATCTGGATACTGAAAAGTATGATAGACAATTAACGGGTGGTTCAGGAGCCATGCCGCATTCATGGGGAAGACTCAGAAAAGCGGGAGCTACTGCCAGATATCTTTTGATTGCTGCTGCAGCAAAGGAGTGGGTAGTTCCATCTTCAGAAATCACTACTTCTGAAGGGATGATTTATCACAAAGGGAGTGGAAAAGAAGCAAGCTATGGTGATATGGCTACAGCAGCTTCTATGATGGAAGCTCCCGAAGATATTAAATTAAAAGACCCTAAAGATTTTAAAATTATAGGCACACCAGTAAAAAATGTAGATAATGCTGCAATTTTTACCGGGAAGCCACTTTTTGGGCTCGACTTCTATCGAGAAGGTATGAAGCATGCCATGATTCAGCGCCCTCCATTCGGAATGAAAATCAAATCAGTGAATGATGCGGGAGCCAGAAATGTAAAGGGTGTTACTGATGTATTTACATTTGATAACAACGTAGCTATAATCGGGGATTCAACTTGGCCTTTGATGAAGGCTAAAAAGCTGTTGAAGGTGGAATATGAGGCGGATGGATTGGTCGAAAGTTCAAGTGACCACGATAGGTTATTCCGTGAAATGCTGGATTCTTGGAAAGCAGACGAAAGAAGAAGAGATGGGAATGTTGAAATGGCATTTAAGAATGCAGCTCAAGTAGTAACTGCAGAATATCAATGTCCATTCTTGTCCCATTCTCCTATGGAGCCGATGAATTTCTTTGCTCATGTAAAGGAAAATTCAGCAGAGTTAATTGGTCCAACACAAACGCCTGACCGCGCTGCATCTACCGCTGCACAAATTCTTGGCATTCCAAAAGAAAATATAACTGTAGAAATCACCCGTTTAGGAGGTGGTTTTGGTAGAAGGCTAAGAGCGGATTTTGTAGAAGAAGCAGTAAAAGTTTCAAAAGCTATTAATGCTCCAGTTAAAGTAACCTGGAGTAGGGAAGATGATATCACCGGAGGGGCTTACAGGCCTGCTGTTAGATACAGATTCGAAGCTGCTTTGGATGCAAAAGGAGATATGGTAGGGTACAAATTAAAAGGTGCTGGAATAAACACCGGTAATAGTACACGTCAAAATAATTTTCCTTCCGGAGCTGTGGACAACGTTTTAATAGAAAGTGTAAATCATGAATCCAGTATTACCACCAATGCCTGGAGAGCTCCAATTACCAACTTCTTGGCTTATGCTGAGCAATCCTTTTTGGATGAAGTAGCTTTAGTAGCTAAAAAAGATCCGGTTCAATTCAGATTAGACCTTTTGGAAAAAGCTAAAGCAAATCCTGTTGGAGGAGAATTAAGTTATAATGCTGACAGAATGATCGGAGTGATTAAAACTGTGGCTGAAAAATCAAACTGGGGTAAAAACCCAAATGTAAGCCAAGGGTTTTCTGTTTACTTTTCTCATAGAACTTATGTCGCTCAAGTGGCTGACATTGAAATTGAAAACGGAGCTCCAGTTTTGAAAAAAATCACTGCGGCAACGGACTGTGGTATGGTCATAAACCCAACTGGTGCTAATCATCAAGTAAGAGGTGGAATCGTGGATGGAATGGGACATGCCATGTACGGAAACTTGACTTTCGAAAACGGCCTTCCTACACAAACCAACTTTGATAAATATCGATTGATCCGAATGAAGGAAGTGCCTCAAGTAGACGTACACTATGTGGCTAGTGGTTATGATCCAACAGGATTAGGTGAACCTGCTTTACCACCAACTGGAGGAGCTGTAGCCAATGCTATCTTTAAAGCAACTCAACGCAGATTGAGGTCTCAACCATTTATTGAACAAAAAGAGTTTCAGGATATCAACCTCGAAATTCGAAGAGGGTAAAAGGTCAATTGCTTTTTCAAAAAAAGTGTCAATTTAAATTGACACTTTTTTTTATATCTCATCAACTCCTCTTTCAGGCCAGTTAGGTCCAATTAATATCAATTGCTTCTTTCTTTTATCAATCATAAAATCAACTTTCATTTCTTCACGCTTTTGCTCATGGATAGCTAGGCAAGCATTGAAATGGATCAAATCAAATTCTAAGATTAAACTTCCAGAAAAATCTGTTTCATAGTTAGTCTGACCTTTTAAACTCACTTTTTCCGCTATTGCGCCTTCTCGTTTGAAATAATAAGAAAGGAAAATACCCAAGTCCTTCTCTTCATTTTTTAAAACTTCTTCAAGATTTTCCTCTTCAAATTTAAAAGTCCATTTTTCCTGCATCCTAAAACTGTTTGAATTTTATATTCCTAAAAAGACTAAATACCTTAAAATTAGTTCCTTGTAAATAAAGCCTTTTTTACTTCAGTTGAAACCTCTATTTTGATTGTATGAATTACCCGATTTATTTGGATTATAACGCGACAACTCCTTGCGCACCAGAAGTATTAGAAGAAATGCTACCTTGGTTCAGTCAACATTTTGGAAATGCTGCTAGCAAAAGTCATCCATATGGCTGGATAGCAGAAGAGGCTGTTGAGAAATCTAGGGAACAAATAGCCAATTTAATTGGAGCTAAGTCCAAAGAAATCATTTTCACCTCAGGTGCAACAGAAGCAATCAATTTAGCTATAAAGGGGACTTATGAGGTTTACCAAGGTGAGAAGCAGCATTATATTACAGCTCAAACTGAGCATAAAGCAGTTTTGGATTGCTTTGCTGACCTGGAAAAAAAGGGAGCATCAGTTACTTACCTTCCGGTTGATAGAGAAGGAAAACTAAATCTTGAAACCCTTAAGTCCGCAATTCTTCCGGAAACAAAAATGATTGCTTTGATGTTGGCAAACAATGAAACTGGTATCATTCATCCAGTAGAAGAAATCTCAAAAATTGCAGAAGTAAAGGAAATAATTTTTTTTACAGATGCTGTACAAGCAGCAGGCAAGATACCATTATCAGTTTCCGGGATTCATCTGATGGCTATTTCAGCTCATAAATTTTATGGCCCAAAAGGGATTGGGGCCTTATATATCCGTCATAATCATAAACTCCCAAAACCACTGGGACAAATCTCGGGAGGTGGGCATGAAAAAGGTTTCAGAAGTGGGACTTTGAACGTTCCTGGTATAGTAGGGATTGGTAAGGCTGCACAACTTCGGATGGAAGTAATGAAATCTGAATCAGATCGCCTAAAATCGTTAAGAGATCAATTGGAATTTTTATTACTGGAAATCCCAAACACTAGATTGAATGGAAGTCAAAAAGGAAGGCTTTCACACGTGTCCAATATAGCATTTGAAGGAGTGGAAGGGGAGGAGCTACTTCGGAAAGTATGTCAAAAAGTAGCAGTGAGCTCTGGTTCGGCATGTACTAGCATCTCTCCAAAACCATCTCATGTACTTCATGCTATGGGTTTAGATTCTGATTTAGGTCGAGCGTCCATTCGCTTTTCCTTAGGAAAAAGCACATCTGGTAAAGACATCTTGGAAACAGTTGCCTGGGTAATAAAAGTAGTAAAGGAATTGAGAGGCAATTGAATTAGAATCAAAACATCAAAGGTTTAAATCCCTTAAATCTGCTTCTGTATCTACATCTGTTTTTCCTTTAGGAAAGGATACCAATTCCATATCATCATTATGCGCTTGAGCAATCTTTTTGGCCCCTTCATCTCCTGTCAGCGTCTTCAATTCATGGAAATAGGCGCTTCCAAATAGAATCGGGACTCCAAAGGTTTTTGCATATTCACATGCTACAATACCTTTTCCAGTCTTTTTTTGTATTGCAATTAGCTTATTCAGAAGTTTGGAATCCACAAATGGCTGATCACAAAGCATGATGATAACTTGATCCACAGGATTGATTTTCTGAAGATATTCGAGTCCTTTTATAAGCGTACTTGCCATCCCTTTTTCCCAATTTGGGTTTGGTATATTCGGGATACTGGCCCCTGGAAATGTTTTTTTTATTTCGTCTTTATAGGCACCAAGTACCAAAACTCTTTTATCTGCTTTTGAACCATTTGCTGCATCAATTGCATATTGAAGTAAGGTTTTATCCTTATACCTGGCGATTTGTTTTGGATAACCTAATCTTGAAGATTCTCCTGCAGCAAGAATAATAATTCCAGTTTTCATAATTCTCTTTAATGTATTGGGCCTGTCTTATTTCGTAGAAAGGTACCTTCTTTTTTTGCTAATACTGCTTTTATTTCAGACAATACCGACAAAGCAATTTCTTCCGATCCCTCCGCACCAATATCCAATCCCATTGGAGAATAAATTGATTCCTGATTTACTTTGACTGTTCCCTTGTTTTCTAATCTATCAATCATCTTCTCGGATTTCTTTTTAGGGCCCAGAATTCCGATGTAAGGAAGAGACTTTGAAATAAGTTGTTCCAAGACAACACATTCATATTCAAAATTATGGGTCATCAAAAGTGCTACAGTCTGAGAATCTATTTCAAGTTTTCCTACAACCTTATCAGCTGTGCCAATCACAATCTTCCGTGCTTTTGGAAACCTAGCTTTAGTAGCATGATTGGCTCTCCCATCAATTAAGGTCACTTCAAAACCTAAAATATCAGCAATTTGAACTAATGGAATCGTATCATTACCAGCACCAAAAAGTAATAGTCTGGTCGTTGGTTTTATTTTTTCATAAAAGACCTGAATCGAATCAAATTCCGTATAACTCTTTATTACATTTTCTAAATGAGATTCATCAGTCGTTTGATCCGAAATCGATTTTAAAAGACCAGGGTTCACTCTCTCTGGATAACCTTTCAAACTTCCATTTTTGGATAGAAGTACAGTTCCTATTTGTTCAGACTTGGAATTTTTGATAGAAAATAAGGTAATTAATGTTCCAATATTCCGATCTGAAAGAGCAGCTTTCAAGAGATTAACAGAATTAAGAGAATCTTCAAAATCGATAGGCTCAATTAAAACATGAATAATTCCATTACAACCTAAGCCAACACCAAATTTCTGATCATCTTCATCTGTTGTGTCGTAAGTCACAAGCATGGACTTTTGTTGGAAAATAACAGACTGGGCTTTTCGCAAAGCATCGCCTTCCAAACATCCACCGCTGATTGCACCTGTTAATTCCCCATCTTCAGAAACCAACATTCTGGCACCTGGTCTTCTATAAGCAGAACCATCCACATGGACTACCGTAGCTAATGCAATTTTTTTTCCTGAATTTAGGTAGTGATCGTAAGCTTTAATTATGGCCTGAAATTCTTTCATAGGAAATTAATGGGTTATTGGATTTATTTCGGATTAAGTTAAGCTACAAGTTATCTTATTCAAAAGATTTAGTGATGAATGAGAGGATTCAATTAAAATCAAATGATTTTTACATATTAATACACTTCTTATTATTCAAGAGATTTACAATCTCTGAACTTTGAATAAATTTAGGGGCAATAAATAAACTTCTTTTCGATGAGCATGGAATTGATTTTTTAAAATAATGCTAACTTCCTTTTGACCAAATACAATGATGAAGACAAAACACTTTTCACTTATTTCAATCATTTTATTCTTAGCTATTCAAAACACGTTTGCACAGCTATCGAAGGAAGAAATCATTGCTGATTCTAAGAAGGAACTTAGGACGTCTCTTTTATCTTTTCGGGAATATTTAAGCATCCCAAACAACGGAAAAGTAACAGCAGATATAGAAGCCAATTTGAGTTGGTGCCAAAATGCCCTTCAAAGTAGAGGATTCGAAACTCAGATCTTAAAATCAGGTGAAATACCACATCTCTTTGCATCTGGTAAAATTGATCCAAAGAAGAAAACAATTCTTGTATACATGCAGGTAGATGGTCAACCAGTTGATTCCTCAGCCTGGAATCAGGAAAGCCCTTATATTCCAGCCTTGAAGATGAAAGAGGGTGATGGATGGGAAGAAATTAATTGGAATTTCATAGAAGGCCCCATTAATCCGGAATGGAAGGTATTTGCGAGATCGGCTTCTGATTCTAAGGGTCCCACCATGACCTTTTTTTCTGCTTTGGATATTCTTCAACAGAAAAAAATAACTCCTGCAGTCAACCTTAAATTCATTTTGGATTTCCAGGAAGAAATGAGTTCACCTGAACTTGCGAAAGTCGTTTCGGAAAACAAGAAATTATTTGAGGCAGATGGTATCCTAATAATGGATGGTACTCGCCATTTTTCCAATCTTCCAAATTTGGCTTTTGGAGCCAGAGGAATTGCTACTATCACTTTGAAGGTATTTGGTGCAAAAGATAATCTACATAGCGGTCAATACGGTAATTTTGCTCCCAATCCTGTTTTTACAGCATCTAGGCTACTTTCAGCTATGAAAGATGATACAGGAAAAGTACTAATCCCGGGGTTTTATGATGGAGTCAAGTTTTCTGAATCAGATTTAATAGCCATGGCTGCAGTTCCAGAAAGTTTAGAACAGATTCAAGATGAACTTGGAATAGCAGAAGCCGAAAAAGTTGGAACTAGTTATCAAGAAGCTATGCAGTTTCCATCTCTCAATATAAGAGGAATAAGGGCCGCTTGGGTAGGGGATGAGGTTCGTACAATCATTCCCTCAGAGGTTACTATAGAAATCGATATGAGAACAGTAAAAGAAACTCCAGCAGATAGACAAATTGACTTAGTTAGAGAGTTTATTAAAGACCAAGGGTTCCATATCATTTCGGGAGAACCCACTGATGAAGAGCGAAAGACTTTCCCAAAATTGGTTTTCTTTGACTACCGAATTGGATCAGAACCGTTTCGGGCAGAAATGGAGTCTGAATTTGGAAATTGGCTAGAAAAAGGGATGTCTTTAGTTTTTGGAGAAGCATACATAAAAACACGCTTAACTGGAGGTTCTCAACCAATGGCTCCTTTTATCAATATACTCGAAGCTCCAGCAGTATCTGTTCGAATTCCTAATCCTGACAACAATATTCATGGTCCGAACGAAAACATTCGAATAGGAAATTATTTAGAAGGAATTCAAACCTGTTTAGGGATACTTACCCAAACCTTCCAATAATGGGTAATCTTGACCTAATAGCTTTTGGTATAGTATTATTTACCGTCGTTTTTGTTCTAAGAATTAGCAAGATAAAAAATCGGATTATCGAAAAAATACTGGACTGGTTTCCTGCTATTCTATTCGCTTATGTCATTCCTGCAGGTTTTACACATCTTTTTGGATGGGATCTTTCTTCAGTTTACTTACATAACCTAAGCCGTAATTGGATAATACCTGTCACAATTTTAGCCGTGATGAGCGCTTTACCTTTTCGCCAATTGGCTATAGTTGGTATTCGTCCTTTAGTATTATTTTTTATTGGGTCAGCGATTATTGCAACCTTGCCCATCATCTTGGTTTTGCTTATTTCAATCGTAGATCCAAGTTCATCTGACCTGTTTATTGGACAAGGATTTTGGAAAGGTTTGGTACCAATAGTAGGCGGATGGATCGGAGGAAGTACAAGCCAATTGATATTAAAGGAATTAGCTCAAACTCCAGAATCCCTATTTCTTTCGGTCTTGGTATTAGACAATATTCTAGTCAATATCTGGACAATCCTTATGTTTCAGTTTATAAAAAAAGGAGAAGTATTAAATGTTATTTTTGGAATCAAAGATCCTATCCCTGATCAGTCTGAAGTTACTTTGAATAAGGGCGGCAGAAAAATTTTCCCACTAATTACAATCTTAATTTTCACGGGGATAGTAGTCATTATTTTTTTTCTAAATATCTCCTTCTTGAGTATGGTCGTGAGCTTATCAATCATAGGGCTGGTTTTGGGAAACTTTATCAAAGTTTGGAATACTAGATTTTCATTACAATTAGGAGGAATCTGTATTATACTTGTCATGGCAATCTTAGGATTACGACTAGACTTTAGCAACCTAAGCCTACCAATGATATTTATATTTTTGGTTGTGATTTGGCTCATTCTCCATTTTGTAGGAATGTTGATTTGTGCTAAAATCCTAAAGCTTAATTTAGTTTGGGTTCCAATTGCCTCTATGGCAAATCTGGGAGGAATCTCCACTGCTCCAGCAGTTACAGCTGCATATCGTAAGGATTTGATGCCGCACGCCATTTTACTCGCTATCCTCAGTATGGTAACAGGAACGGGCTGGGGGATGTTAACCATTTATCTGTTTGAGCAAATAAATTAAATTTCCAATGCAAATACCAAGTCTAGCTGAGATAAAAAGAGAATTAAGCTATTTGAATGAAAAAGAGCTGAGAGAATTTATTATTGACTTAAGTAAGTTTAGTAGAGACAACAAGGCATATCTATTTTTTAAGCTCTATGGAAGAGAACAGCAAGGACTTTATGTGCAAATGGTTCAGGAAGAATTAGAATTAGAATTTCAAAATGCTCGAGATGATCACTCCTATTATGCAAAAAAATCCGCTCAGAAGATTCGAAGAAAAATGAATAAACTCTTGAGGCTCAGTAAGGAGAAGACGGATCAAATAGAAGTGATTCTGTTTTTTTGCGAGAAAATGAAAGAAAAAGGATTTCTAAAACACGGAAATCTAGTCCTTGATAACCTATATAATACGCAAGTGGCCAAAGTAAAGAAATTAATTTCTGGACTTCATGAAGATCTTCAATTTGATTATGAGGGAAGGATAGAAGCTATAGACTAGAAAACAAAATTACGCTCTCCACCAAAATTCATTTTTTCTTTCTTTTGCCAAATCTACAAGTTCGCCTAAACTCGGAGTCATATATTCTATTGATTCTTTTTCAGCAAATTCCACAAATTGTTCAACAGGTTCTGTCCAGTGATGCTGCGCCAAAGAGAAACCAGCCCAATGAACAGGCATAATATGGGTTGCATTTGCGTCCTTTGCCGCTTTTACACTTTCGTCGGGAAACATATGGATCAGTTTCCAATTTTCATTGTACTGCCCACATTCCATCCAAGCGAAATCAAAAGGTCCTAGGCGTTTTCCTACTTCGATAAAATGGTTTCCATATCCACCATCTCCACTAAACCAAATGTTTTCTCGTTCGGTCTTAAAAGCCCAACCACCCCACATTGATTTAGCTCGATCTGAAATACCTCTTCCAGAAAAATGCCTTGTGGGAGTGTATGTTATATGGATATCCTCAAAGGAAGCTGACTTCCACCAGTGAAACTCGGTGATATTTTTCTCTTCAAATCCCCATTTTTTAAGATGTCTTCCGACTCCCAACCCAACAAAAAAATTATTTACTTTCGGTTTCAAGAGATTCATACTTTTCAAATCCAAATGATCGTAATGATCATGCGTCATCATTAAAAGGTCAATTTCAGGAAAATCTTCAATCAGATTTAATGTATTTTCACTGAATCGTTTGGTGGAAAAAGGCGCTATGGGGGATGCATCAGGACCAAGCATTGGATCAATCAAAATAGTCTTATTGTTTATCCTGATTAATAAGACAGAATGTCCATACCAAATAAATTTGGCCTTTTCAGATGGGGCTAAAAATGATTCTTTATCAAAAGATTGAATAGGTAGTTTCTGAGTAGGTTCCCTTCCTTCTTTTTCACAAAATTGTTTATATAAAAATTTAGGAAGTGCCTGTAAACTGAAATCCATACTTGTAGGCTCCAAGTTCAGAAACTTTTCACCATCCCAGTTCTGGATATGCTTAAATTTCTCAATTTCCTTTTTGGTGACCTTTCCTCCAAACTGTTTTCTCATTGATCTAAAACTAATCTATTCTAAAGTTAAATCCATAAAGTGATTAAACTTTAAACTCCTGCCATAGAAGGAGAGTTCTAGAATAGATAGTTTCTCATTTACTATTTCATTTATTCTTTTTTTTGATACAGTTTAAAGCATTTGACTTTTTATACTATATCAAGCTGAATTGCAATTAGTTATGATCCATTTAGAAAAATGCTTAAATTAAGTCATACTTTTCATTCATGTGTTCTTTTTAACTAGTAAAATATGACCGGACTAACTGTTTTAGATGTTTTTATAAGTTTAGTATTTGTTTATTTGCTTTACAGTCTTTTCGCTATGACTGTTATCGAGTCGATTACCTCCGCTTTTGGATCAAGATCCAAAAACTTGCAAACCGGTATAGATAGACTATTATCAGATGACAAGAACTCTAGTCGCTGGAATCATACAATTTTAAATTTATTCTATTCTTTCGCTACTAATTCCTTCACCAAAACCTTTTATAAACACCCTTCTATAAAATACCTTGGTCACAAAGGAATAAATACAAAACCCTCTTACATTTCAGCCGATCGCTTTAGCTCAACTTTAGTAGATATTTTAAGGAAAGGACTTCATGAAGAACCTCAGGATAATATAAGTACTGCATTAGGCGATCTACTTCCATTTGATATAAAAGCACTAAAAGAGCGAATAGCCAAACTTCTGGAGGACTTAAAAAACTTACAGGCCAATGATCCAACAAATACCTTTGAAATAGAATCTACAAAAGAGGAGCTTGATTTTTTGAATGCTGATCTTCAAAAGCGATTGAATGAATTCCCTAAATTTTTAAATGAAACCCTGAACATTGACCCAGACACAAAATATCAATTGAAGAATTTATGGGATGAAGCTTCTGATGATATTGATAAATTCAGTGGGCTTGTAAGCAATTGGTATGAGGAACAAATGGATAGGATTACGGGATGGTATAAACGAAAGGTCACTTATTTTACCTTTATAGTAGGCTTCATCATTGCAGTTTTATTCAATGTGGATACCATCCATTTAGTTAAGGATTTATCAACCAATGAAACCATGAGGACTCTTTTAGTTAATAGTGCTCAGGAATTCATTGCCAATAATCCTGATGGCATAACAGATGTCAGCAAAAATGGACAAAAACAATACATTGAAGATGTTAAAGAGGAAATGGATAATTATAATTCAATTCTAGCTTCAAATAAAAACGATAATTATCCTGCGATTCTAGGCTGGCTGATCACTGCCTTTGCAATTTCATTGGGAGCTCCTTTTTGGTTTGATATGCTAAATAAAATCATGAAAGTAAGACCCTCCATTCCAATCCCTGCTAATTCTGAACAGCAAGTAAATGCTTCTGGAAGTAATAAAGCTAAAGCTGTTGGGTAATGGAAGTATTTAAAGGACTAGTCAGCAAATTGATTAATACCCGCCTTGATTATCCCTCAATCAATGCTAAAAAAGGAATTTCCTTAACGCCAAATTCAGAGATTGAAATATCGCATGCCATTAAAGGCGAAATGTATCGTACCTCAGATATATGGTATGTATTAACTAATAAGACATTCGTTTGGAGTGAAGCCATTCATATCGGTGAGGATATTCCATTGATTTCCAAAAAACTCCTGCTTACTGCCGATGATATTGGAATAGTAAAGGAAATAGACCTAGGCGCTAAAATTGCATTGAAAGAAGGTTGGATAAATTCAGTCGCAATTTTAGTCAATGGTGAGAGTGAAGCGAATCTGATTGATTTCGCAAAATTTTTGAATACAACAATTGGTGTAAATACTAATCTACCATTGTTTGAAACCACGCATGTTGGTTTACACTTTACCATGACTTCAGGTAAGCCCGTTTCAAAGGCAAAAGACATTGCATTACTTCTGGACAAGAAAGGAAGGTTTTCCAAGTTTACTGATATAGATAAGACATATGAATCTGATCAGTGCATCAGTCAAATAAAAATGGAATTTCAGGCACAATACGATAAGTTTAAACGAATTTTTGGACGAGAACCTGATCATTTGACCTCCCATCATGATGTACTCACTTTTAATTTCCCGCTTTTTAAGTTTATGCATGAATGGTCTAATGAAAAAAATATTCCAATTAGATCGCATAGGTTTCTTCCAAGTGGAAAGCGCTTTTGGTATGATACACTAGTAATTAGAAAATTAGATCTGCCTAGTATTTCAAGAATGGATGACTGGAAAAAAGAATATGGAACTAAAGCTTATGGACCTGAACATACTTTTGTCGCTCATTATGGCCCCATTCCACCTTTCGCTGTGGTAGATTATCCGAGTGAAGTCAAAAAAAAGAATAAAAAACTAAAAAAAGGGATTTCTGACTTTTTGGTCAGTAGAGATCCTGTGAGGGAGATTGTTATCCATTTGATAAAATCAGATTTTAGAGCACAAAGAGACCTTATTGTTCAGCATAAAACCTTACTGGATTCATATTCTGGAATTGATATTAAATATTTTGATGGGAGGGTCGCGGAGTATCTTTCAATAAAAAACAACTTACTCAAAATGAATCCATGGGTAGAGTTTCTTCCTTGTTCTTTGCGATCAACTGCTTAGTTTGAAAAAATAAGAGGTGCCTTAATATGTGGTAACCACTATTCTCTAGTCAATTCCTGAAAAGCACCAGCCCTTAATTCATAATCCAATGAATCAATAAAGGAGTCAATCTTTCCGAAATGAAATTCGATTTCATATCTGATTTTGTCCAGACTTTTATAATAATCCAGCCAATAGGTATCAAAATCATCTAGGTCATAAAAGTTAGACCAGGCTAGAAAATCGGTTTCTTCCACATAATCTTCCAAAGACTTTAAGGTTAGATAAAGACAAACCAGTTGGTTTTTTTCATCAAAATCACCACACTCGTCCTGGATATAAAGCTTCCAGTTCCCTTTATTTGATTCTAGTTGAATATGGAGCAATTCATCTCTAGATCCCAAAAGCGAAATTTTGATTCCATTTTGCTCTTGATATTCTTTCAATTTCTGTATGGAAGGATACGTTCGCATTTTCACAAAAAAAGCAGGCTCCGAAATCCGAAACCTGCTATATTTAAATCATTTCTTATCGAGGGAAATCTTCTTAGGTAGCTTGTCATTAACTTCCTTTAACTCAGAGTTTAAGATTTCATTTAATATTGTCAAATGAGTTTCCAATTCACCGGAAAGCTCCTCAAATACCACGTAGGCAGCATCGGTGGGTTTTGCCTGACCTGATTCCACACTTCTCTGCAAGGAGGCCAATCTATTATTTAGCTTGATAGGGAAATTTAGTGGGTCCTGTCCAGATTGATTTTGAACTTGGTATAAATCCTCTTCTACAACCTGTAGTTTTGTCAGAAGTTCATCAATTTGTATTTGAACTTTTGCATTTGCTTTCACATCTTTTGCCTGTGATTTGATGTTTCTAATTAAAATCACAGCTTCATTGGCTGCGGAAACTTTATCCCGAATCTGGATTGCTAAATCAAATTGTTCTTGAATATCAGCAGCAGAAACTCCCTCGAGATTTGGATCCATTTCCAATTCAAAAGAGGTGTTCTTTTCTACTTCAGCAGTTTTTAAAGTCACATAATACTCTCCAATTGGGGCCATTGGACCTCTTTGTGGTCTCGCAGACCAAATTATCATTCCATCAAAAACTGTAGCCCCAGGATAACGCATATCCCAAGTGAAGGTATTTAGGCCAGCTTTTAAAGCTGGTGTATTTCGCCCTTCTTTATCCTTGGTGCCAGTATATGTATTAATGATATTCCCATCAGCATCTTTAATTTCAATTGTTATTGATTCACCTTCTTCAGGCAAGTAATATTGAATCGCAGCATTATAAACGCCACGGATAGGATTGGCTGGTTTAAATAAGGTTATCTCATTTTTTTCAATCACTTCAACAGCATCTCTCAAAGGTCTGATATCATCCAAAATCCAAAAACCTCTGCCGTGTGATCCTAAAACCACATCGTCATTTTTCAAAACAAGGTCACGTATTGGTGTATCTGGTAGGTTCAACTGAAGAGATTGCCAGTTTTCTCCATCATCAAAAGAAACGTATACTCCATGCTCCGTCGCTAAATATAAAAGTCCCGGTTTCTGCAAATCCTCCCTAATCGCTCTGGCAAAATGACCATCTTCGATCCCATTAATAATTTTTGTCCAAGTTTTACCAAAATCCTTGGTTTTGAATACATAAGGTTGTCTGTCATCCACTTGATATCTGTTAGCTGCTAAATACAACGTTCCAGGGGCAAATTTTCCTTCATCAATAATACTAATCCTTGAAAATTTAGGAAGGTCAGGTGGAGTGATATTCTCCCAGTTTTTACCTCCATCTCTAGTTATATGGACCATACCGTCATCAGAACCAGCCCAAATAGTATTGATATCATGCATGGAAGGTGCTAGAGCAAATACGGTAGCATAAATTTCCGGCCCATTCATATCCATGGTGATCACACCACCTGTTTTGCCTAAGGTCTCAGGGTCAGCATAAGTTAAATCTGGACTGATTTTCTCCCAGGACTGACCGTCATTTGTGGTTTTCCATACATGCTGTGAAGTAGTATACATGATATTTGGATCCAATGGGGAAAACATGATAGGAAAAGTCCATTGCCAACGCTCAGGTAGGGCAGAAGCCGGTTCACCTGAAAAGAATCTTGGATAAACTTGAATATCCCTGTATTGGCCTGTTTTACGGTTATATCTCGTCAATAAAGCCCCTTGGGAACCTGCATAAAACACATCAGGATCAGTGGGACTTTGAGTAATCCAACCACTTTCTCCACCTCCTACTGCATAATGATAGCCATGTCCTGGGCCTCTTCCTAACATATGTCGCCAACCTTCAGAAGGCATTGCTAGGGTACTGTTATCTTGCTGAGCACCAGCCACATGATATGGAACATCTGAAGTAGTCATTACATGGTAAAACTGGGAAGTAGGGTAGTCTTCTTCTGTCCAAGTTTTGCCTCCATTAATACTGACGATTCCACCCCCATCATTGGAGCTGATCATTCTCATGGGATCATTCGGATCAATCCATAAATCATGATTATCGCCATGGGGAACAGAAATCTCTACATCAAAAGTCTCTCCTCCATCGGTAGATTTCCAAAAATCCACATTCAGACCATAAACTGTATTCTTGTCTATAGGATCTGCATAAATTCGAGAATAATAAAATGCTCTTTGTCTTAGCTTTCTTTCATCGTTTACACGCTTCCAAGTCTTGCCGGCATCATCTGATCTGAAAACGCCTCCTTCATTGGCTTCTACAATTGCCCAAACCCGATTCGGATCTGGGGGGGAGACAGTCACTCCAATTTTTCCAATAGGACCTTCGGGCATGCCAGGATTTGAAGTCAAATCTGTCCAGGTATCACCTCCATCTGTTGATTTCCAAAGTTTAGAGTCAGGCCCACCTCCCCACATTTTCCATGCTTTTCTGTAAACCTGCCAGGTTGAAGCATAAATAACGTTTGGATTTGTCCTGTCAATGATCAAATCTGCAGCTCCTGCTTTATCACTTACAAATAATACTTTCTCCCAGTTGTTACCTCCATCTTTAGATCTGAAAACGCCTCTTTCTTCATTCTCTCCATAAGGATGACCTAAAGCAGCCACATATACAATATCGGGATTTGTTGGATGAACTCTAATTCTTGAAATGGCTTGGGTTTCTTCCAATCCTAAATGTCTCCAAGTTTCACCTCCGTCGTTTGTCTTGTAGACTCCGTCACCTTGGGTTATACTTCCTCTTAATTGCGTTTCGCCTCCTCCGATATATACTACATCTGGATTTGTTTCTGCAACTGCCACGGCTCCAATACTGGAGGAAGTGATTTTCCCATCTGTAACGGGAAACCATTCATTTCCACCATCTACAGTTTTCCAAAGACCTCCACCAGTTGCTCCAAAATAATACTCATTTCTTCTCCCAGGACTTCCCGAAGCACCTAGGGATCTTCCCCCACGATCCGGACCAATATTGCGCCAACTATAGCTACTGTAAAATGAAGGGTCTACAGGACTTGATTGACTTTGAGCCAATACATCACTTTCTGTAAATCCGATACTCAGACAAATTATCAATGCCTGAATTGATTTGTAATTGTATTTCATTTGGTTGATGGTTATGTAATCTTAAATTACAAAAAGTGAATCGAAGATGAGCAAATACTTTTTTTGGACGGTATAATTATCTTCCTCTTCGGAGGACTGAGTAAAAAAAATAATTATTTAAAGTTTAGTAAATCGAAACCATTTTAAAAGTTCGTATGATGAGGAAGCAATCATTAGTAATTAATGATTATAAATAAATGAGTTTGTACAACAAAAAGACCAGGATTAATCTAGTTCTGGTTTTTCTGTTTTCAAAAACCTCAATTCCATCATTTTTTAAATCAAATTATAATCCCCAAGAAACATTTTTTGGATTATCCATCTATTTCTTAAATCCACAATTCTCAGGATTTAGAATCAAATTTCTGTTTATACACAACTTCTTCTATTTGATAAATAGGAAAAGGAATTTCATACTTAAGGAAAATAAATATCGTCATAATTCAATACCATAATTGTCTGAAAATCTGATACTTATTTCGAGTAAAAAACTCGAATAACCTGTTCTTTCAGAATTTAATCTTTTATATTAAGGTTTATTTTTAAATGAATTTTTTATCCATTAACTCTTTTACAGATGTTTTCTAACTGTTTTCAAAGAAGGGAAATAGCCTTCATATGCTTTTTCTTTTCAGCAATCCTTTTACAATCCTGTACCAGTACTTCCATCGAACATTCCACTGAGAAAGAAGGTGATGGTAAAACTGTCAACAACAATTTTCCTGATTTTGGAAAAATGATTTCCCCCGCTGAGTTCCAAGAAAAATATCCCGGGGAAAAAGTTTTTGAACTAAGCCAAGCTTATCCCTTGACGATGCCTGTTGATTCCCAGCTACCAGAATTCCTTAATATTCCATTTGATGAGGATGAACACTGGATGGAATACATCAATGCAGTCAGAGATTATTCTTTTGAAGGAATGATTGAGGTAGATTTTGTGGCCCAAGAAAGCAAAGTCAGAAAATGGTACCATATGCCTTGGATGCATTGGGGACCTCAAGGTTCGGAAGGCTTTCATGGTCTTGCCAAAGAAGCAGAAATAGGACCTTACCAACTAGGTCCCAATCAAACAAAAGAGCATCAAACTTATGCCTTGGGATTTTACAATGAATTTGCGGGATATACGCTCGCGCAAATGTGGAAAGATGGTGACAATCCAGATCCAAATGCTACTCAGAAACCAAATGGTTTTCCTGTCGGTACGGTGATCTTCAAGCTTCTTTTCACCGATGCTGACGAGTCCGAAGTTGATTATTTAGTAAATCCAATGACTTGGAATGCCTATATCACACCCTCATGGAACAATGGCTTAGACACGGGTAGAATTGTCAAGCAAATGCATCTGATCCAAATGGATGTTATGGTGAGAGACCGCCGAGCAGAGAAATACGGTACAGGTTGGGTTTTTGGTACGTTTTGTTACAACGGCAAACTTAATAATGGAAAAGAAGGATCCAGAAGGGCAGAAAACCTGGTTCCTGTAGGAATACAGTTTGGAAATGACCCTCAGGACACCACAAACTTTATCAATCCTTATCCGGTAACAAGAACCATTATCAATCCCAATTTAAAACAGACTAAGATCAATCCTGACTCGACTCAATTACCACCACAACATTTAGGTTGGGGTGGAAGACTGGATGGTCCTGTGGATTTAAATACGGCATCTTGTATGTCTTGCCATGCGACTGCAGAATTTCCTCAAGTAGCCCCATTGGTTCCGAAACAAGCATTTATAGGAGATACAAATGCTTTGGGACAACTTACCAAGTTAACCGATACACAAGCAGCAGCATTTAAAGAGTATTTCCAAAATCTTGAATGTGCGACTTCCTATACGCCAGAGGCAACTTCATGCGACTTTTCATTACAGGTTTCTTTAGCACTTGGATACTTCACAGAATGGAAGGATCAGGATGTTGCCGGCTATTGGGACGATGAGTTTGAAAAGTTACCTATTCAAATGCATCGCGATGGAACATTGAAGGCTTCTACACCACAAAATGAATTGAAATGAGCCAGAATTTAGAAGATCAAACAGCAAGGTTGCAGAAGAATATTAAACACATCGTGGTATTGATGTTGGAAAATAGATCATTTGACAACCTTTTAGGATGGCTTTATTACGATGAGAAGCCATCGGATAATCAGGAATTTGAAGGTTTAAACTATGGGCTCTGGAATCCACTAAACAATGTCGACTCAGATGGAATCCCTTTTATCGAAAAAGTAGGGATCGAACAAAATGGTGAGAAGAAGTATAGCTACGGAAGAGAAATTCCGAATCCAGAGAATTTCTGTCTACCTAATCCAGATCCGGGAGAAGGTTTCAAAGACACGAATTATCAGCTTTTTAGCCATTATAATGTAGCTCAAAATTATACTCCTGCGCCAATCAACATGGGCTTTGTCGAGAATTACCAAAATGCCATGTTATATGGTGCTTATAGTTTTGGAGATGCGCCTTCTAATCCAAGGGATATCATGAAATGTTATACTCCTGCACAAACTCCGGTACTTTCTGGTTTGGCAAAAGGTTTTGCAGTCTGTGATAATTACCATTGTTCTATTCCTAGCCAAACTTTACCAAATCGAAGTTTTGTGCACGCGGCAACTTCTGATGGAAGTGTCAACAATTCTCCAAATGCCTTTTGCACCCAAAAGACCATTTACAATCAAATCCAAGATGCTATTGACAATCAAAACCGGAAAGATTTGAGTTGGGGGATTTTTGGTAATAATCTGATGTCTACTTCCGAGAAAAAGAAAGAAGAAGATGCAAGTGGGGCCTTTGGAAAGGGATATTTCTCTTTGACCAGGCTATGTATGACTCAATTACACGATCCAAAATTTGATTCAAACTTTGGAACACTAGATGATTTTATCCAAAAATGTAACAACTGTACTTTACCGAGCTATTCTTTTCTGGAGCCTACTTATGGAGGAGAGGGACAAAATGATCAACATCCCCCGAATGATATTAGACCAGGTGAAAAGCTGATTGCTGATGTGTACAATGCTGTAAAAAATTCGAAAGCTTTTGATTCAACCTTATTGATTATTACTTACGATGAACATGGAGGTTGTTATGACCATGTTGCTCCTCCAGGTGAAGCAAAAAATCCTGATCCTACAAACACCGCTGGTCAAGATGGTTTTTTATTTAATCGATTTGGAGTCCGCGTTCCCTGTATTTTAGTTAATCCATACATTTCTCAAGGACTCATAGCCAGACCAAGCGGCAATGTGCCTTACGACCATACCTCGATTATTAAAACTGTTCAGGAATGCTTTCAATTAGATGGTAATCTAACGGAGCGGGATAAGGCTGCTCCAAGTTTATCTGGGGTTTTAACCTTAGACACAGCTAGAACAGACTTTCCTGAAGTTACTCCATTAATTTGGGACACTAAAGTTAACCTAAGCCATGTCAATGATCTTCATAGAACAATGGCAAATGTAGTCAGTCAACTCAGTGGTGTTCCTTCTACAGATGGAGAGAAAATTCTGGATTACCTACAGAGCAATTTCAACAAACTTTTTATCAAAAAAAGTCAAGCCTAAAAACTTGATTAATCGAAATTTTTAAAGTCAATACTATGAATAACAGTGTTTCATTTTTCCTCAATGGAGAAGAAATAACCATCAATAATCCAAGTCCTGATTTGCTTTTGTTGGACTATCTCAGATCAGACGAATTGGGTTTGACAGGCGCCAAAAAAGGCTGTGGTCAAGGTGGTTGTGGAGCTTGTACCGTAATCTTGTCTACCTGGAATGAGAAAAAACAAGTTGCTGAACACAAGTCAATCAACTCCTGCTTGAGGCCCGTATGTGCCTTAGGCGGCATGGCAATTACTACTATAGAAGGAACCGGTGGTATCAAACGACCCGAAAATAAACACCTGACTTTTACTCCATCAGCTTCCAGAGGAGCGGGAGGAAAAACAGTAGTAGCTCCGCCACATTGGAATCAAGCAAAGATGGAACTAATAGAAGTTAGCGAAGAAAGAGCAGAGAGAACTTTTCAAAGCCTGAAAGCAATCATAAACAATAAAATCACTTCCAAATGCCTCTCTGAAGAAGAAAATGAGGATTTGCATGAAGGAATCAATCCTGTAGCGCATAGATTGGCAATAAACAATGGAACTCAATGTGGATATTGTACTGTGGGTTTTGTGATGAATATGTCTGCATTTTTAGCTGAAAATCCATCACCAACGAAAAAGGAAATAGAAGAGATTTTTGATGGAAATATCTGTCGATGCACCGGATATCGATCTATTTTGACAGGAATGAAAACCTTTGCTTCGGATTGGACGGAAGAAGATGAAGCAAATAGAATGGTTTGTGTCACGGAGGACAAATGCAAAGAGGTGATGGTTCATGACTCCATCAATATCCCTTTTCCAAAAGCTGCGAAAATGGCATTGCCGCCGGTTTCAATTTTAAACTCAGCCCAGAAATGGCTGAGTCCTGATACACTAGATGAACTGAAAAATATCCTTAGAAATAACCCTCCTGAGACTACCAGACTGGTTTTCGGTAATACTTCCTTTGGGGTTTACGCGGAAGAATTCCCTTATTTCAAACTATTTGTTGATCTCAAGCTAATTACAGGATTGTATGGCATTTCGATTTCAAAAAATGGTATTGAACTCGGTGCATCGACCACTTATTCTGAACTATTGATATTCTTAAATCAGGTAATTGAAGAAAAAAGCTTTTCTCCAACTTCCAGAATTGGTGCTTTACAATATATGGTTCATAGAACTGCAGGGATGATCGTACGAAATGCGGCCTCTATTGCTGGAAATACCATGTTAGAGCTGAAACATATTCTTTGTGGGGCTCCATTTCCATCAGATTTATTTACAGCGCTCCTTGGAACAGATTCAGAAATACGTTTTCTAAGAATTAAATCAGGAAAAGAGTCTAGGTTAAAGGTTTCTGAATTGGTCAACCGATTATTAAAGTCACCAGAGATGGCATTTGATATGGTTATCCTGGGTTATTTCCTGCCATTTGGTACAAAAAACGAAGTAGTACTTTCCCAGAAAGTTGCAATTCGTGAAGTTAATTCACATTCGATAGTAAATAATTGTACCAGAATTGAAGTTGATAAATCTTTGGAGGTTCAGCAGGTCTCAATCGTCTTTGCTGGAATTGCCCCCATTGCATGGTCAGCTTCCAATACAGAACAATGGCTGAAAGGGAAAACGCTAAGTCTGGACTTATTACCTCGAATGACTAAGATCTTGAAAAGGGAGCTTAATAAAGAATTGAATTACTGGGAAAGTATAGGGCGATATGAATTCATTCCTTCAGAAGGATTTACAGATGAATACAAAATTAACCTGGCCATTTCTTTTATTTATAAGGCTATCATTAGGACCCTTCTTGAAAAATCTAAACAAGATGTACCAAAAGAAATTCAATCAGCTGGAGAAATAAATTGGGGAAATTGGGGTTTAAGTAATGGAATACAAAAGTATGTAAATCAGGAGTTTAAAACCCCTGTTTCCCAACCCTATATTAAATTAATGGCCTTCCATCAAGCTATGGGACAGGTTCATTATACTCATGAAATCAAACTTCCACCAATAGGGAAAAATGCAGCATTTATTCAATCCTCAAGATCTCTAGCAAATTTTTCTTTCATTCATCCCGAAACAAAAAATGAAATTAATATTGATGAATTAGAAGGTTTTCTTGGCTCAAAATTTCCAACGTTTTTCAAATTGATAACCCATCTGGACATTCCTAAAGGAGGATTGAATTTGCAGGGGATGGCTTTTGATCAACCGGTATTTGCTAAAGATAGTATTCTTTATCCGGGTCAGGCTATTGCCTTGATTATTGCAAATACAGAGAAAGATGCCATAGAAATAGCCGAATATGCCTCTGCTACCTGCGTAAAGTATTTCCCAATTCAATGGAAGAATAATGGAAATCAGAAATGGGATAAATCCTGGGAAAACCCTATCATCAGCATCGACGAAGCCATAAAAATGGGTAGTATTTTTCCTGATTGCCCAAGTACTGCATCTTTTGTTTCACATATATGGAAAATAACCAGACCTGGAACGGAATTGTATTGGGCAGATTTGGAAAAGGATCCATTGGAAAAAAATCCAAGCACTAGGAAACAAAAAGTAGATGGAGCTCCTTGCTTGGTGGTAGAAAATACCCAGATTTCTGGAGAACAAGTTCATTTCTACATGGAAACTCAAGCCTGTGTAGCATTTCCGGAGGATGATAATCAAATCTTGGTACATCCATCTTCTCAAAGCCCAATGGAAATGCACCAAACAGTGGCAAGTACATTGGCTGCAGAGCACAACAAAATAAATGTAGATATCAAGCAACTGGGTGGTGGTTATGGAGGAAAAACCGAGCAGGCAAAGTTTATAGCAGCACCGGTGTCAGTTGCTGTTCATGTCTTAAATAAACCGATCCGTTTGGCGATGAAACGGGAACATGATACAGCTATGATAGGAAAACGTCATGGTTACTATGGACAATATCAAATTGCTGTGGATCAGGGAAAATTGCGAGAAGAAGATCGAGGCATAATCAGAGGATTATTTCTGAAAATATGGGCAGATGGTGGAGCTTTTTATGATTGTTCCTATATCGTCAGCAACTGCGTTCAACTGAGAATTGACAATGCTTATATGGTCAAGAATTTTGAAAGTCAATTGGATGTTTGTCGAACAAATAAGGCTCCAAACACAGCAATGAGGGCTTTTGGTGATATTCAAGGCAAATTGATTTTAGAAAATGCCATTGATGACGGAGCTTTTTCTATTGGCATGGATCCAGTAGAATTCAGGAGAAAAAACATGTATGTCAGGGGAGATGTGACACCTTTTGGACAGGCGCTTTCTTTTTGCTACATGAAGGATGTTTGGAAGTATGCTGAGGAAAAAAGCCAATACCAAAAGAAGCTCCAAGAAGTAAATGAATTCAACAAGAACAATAAATGGAAAAAGAGAGGAGTCTATATGATCCCTGTAAAATATGGATCTGGATATAACCTTGTGATGATCGAGCAAGCAGCCGCAATTGTATCTGTTTATTCCGGAGACGGAAGTGTTTCTATCAACCAAGGTGGAGTTGACATGGGGCAAGGGATGATGACTAAAATTGAGCAGGTTGCTTCTTATGTGCTAAACATTCCGATGGAACTGATCCAAATTCATAGTCCCAATACTAAAGCTATCCCAAATCCTACCAGCACCGGAGGATCAACAGGAACTGCTTATAATGGAGAAGCTGTCAAGCAGGCTTGTGAGAAAATGCGTTCCAGAATGACTGAGTTTGGATACAAGCTGTTAAAAGATAATGGAGAAGAATGGTGCAAAGAGCAAGGTATTGATTTCTGGAATTATAGGAAAGAAGGGTGGTCTGCCTCAGTAAAAAGGCCAATTGATCAGTTTCCAAAGCTAATTTGGCAGAATTTGGTCTCCTTGGCATATCAAAACAGGATTGATCTGATTGCCTCCTTTACAGCACCGATTCCAGGTGGAACTACACCGATTCCGGCGATGACATTCAAATCAATTGAAGAAAACAAAGCGATTCCGGGAATTGAACTTGCCGAAGTTCAATCAACAGCTGGAGCAGTGGATTCCTTTGTAGGATTTACTTTCTCCGCAGCCTGTGCCGAAGTAGAAGTTGATATCCTTACAGGCGAAGTGAAAATTCTAAAAGCTGATATCATTTTTGACATGGGGTGGAGTTTAAATCCAGCCATTGATATCGGACAAGTAGAAGGAGCATTTGTTCAGGGTGTTGGTTATGTGTTGACCGAGAAATTGGTTTTTGAGCCGGAAGGGGAAAACAAAGGAAGGTTAAACACCTTAAACACCTGGACTTATAAACCACCAGCGATCACAACCATTCCTTTGGAAATGAATACTTATTTATATCCTAGGAATAATTCTTCAGAGGTTCCCGAAAATCCAAATGGCTTGTTTTCATCAAAAGAAGTAGGCGAACCACCACTGGTTTTGGCAACATCAGTGTTTTTTGCCATCAAATCGGCTGTAAGAGCTTCTAGAATTGAAAGGGGGCTTTCGGGTTATTTCAAATTGGATTCTCCTGCAACGGTTCAAGAGGTTAGTAGAGTTCTTGAGGTCAGCAAAAAGGATTTCAAATAGTTATAGAGGATTTCCATTACTACCCCAATTCATCTTTTGAGTTGGGGTATTTTTTTTAGATATCGGTGATTTAGTTAATCCCTCATTTTCACTTTTTAAATAAATCACAGTGGAAAAGCTGTGAATTTGATCTAAATTCCGTCAAACCACCAATTTTCTTATGAAAAAAATAGCCATTGCCTCTTTAATTCTTTTCGCAGCCTGCGGAACAGAAACATCAAAGGATCAAGCAGAAACCCAAAAACAATTTATTAAAGTAGATGAAATCAATCCAGCGATAAAGCCAGGGGATAATTTTTTCATGCATGTCAATGGGACTTGGTATGATTCTGCAAAAATTGCTGATGACCAGTCGGGGGTGGGTTCTTACTCATTCCTGAATATCCCACAAAAGCAGCTATTGGAAAATATTCTGTCGGAAGTTTCAAAAGAAGAACATCCTGAGGGAAGCATTGAACAAAAGATTGGAGATTTTTATGCATCGGGAATGGATACTGTTTCTATCAACTCTCGGGGTTATGAACCAGTACTACCAATTTTGAATCAAATTCAAAGCATCTCTGATTTAAATAGTTTTCATCAATTTATCGCTTCTGAACTTCAATCAAACACTCGATCTTTGATTGGATTAAGCATTTCTCCAGATGATGAAAACAGCAGCATAAATATTGCACAC
Source organism: Algoriphagus sp. SE2 (assembly GCF_039563885.1). Lineage (NCBI taxonomy): Bacteria > Pseudomonadati > Bacteroidota > Cytophagia > Cytophagales > Cyclobacteriaceae > Algoriphagus > Algoriphagus sp. SE2. The sequence goes on from NZ_JBCLWJ010000005.1 coordinate 129,280, forward strand.
CTTAGCCAAACAGGAATTGGCCTACCGGATCGCGATTATTATTTCAAATCAGATTCCTCAACTTTAGGAATCCAAAAAGCTTATCAAACTTATACAGCAACACTTTTTGAGCTGACAGGAAGTACCACTAAAGAAGCTACCGATGCTGCCAAGGAAGTTTATGCGATCGAAAAGGCGTTGGCAGAATCTCATAAAACCCGAATCGAACGACGTGTAGTCAAGGAAAACTACCACAAAATGTCTGTTGCAGAGCTTGAAAAAAGCAATCCTCAGCTTGGGATTAAATCAATTTTGGAAATACTAAGTTTAGATGCCGACTCCATCGATGTCCGCCAACCTGCTTATTATCAAAAATTGAATGGCATGCTTTCTTCTGTTCCTTTGGAGGATTGGAAAACTTATCTAAAGGCACATACCTTATCTACCTATGCAAGTTACCTGAGTACAGACTTTGAAAATGCCGCTTTTGAATACAATAAAGTAGTCTCTGGCCAATCCAAACAATTGACGCGTGCACAGCAAATGGTCCAACAAGTGGATCGTCAGTTGGGCTTTGATTTGGGACAACTTTATGTGAAAAGATATTTTAATGAAGATGCAAAGAAGCGTGTTTTGGATCTGGTAAATAATCTTCAAAAATCCTTCGAAAATAGGATTAATCAATTGGATTGGATGAGTGATAGTACCAAAACTAAAGCTAAAGAAAAGCTATACGCAATCAACAAGAAAATCGGTTATCCTGACGTATGGAGAGAATATCCGGTGAAAATTACTAGAGAGAATTATTTTGAAAATGTATTAGCTTTAAGGAAAGATGAGAGCCGTTATCAATTGGAGAAATTTGGCAAAGCACCAAATAGAGATGAATGGGGAACCACGCCAAGTACTGTTACGGCTTATTATAATCCTTCTTTGAATGAAATCGTCTTCCCAGCAGGAATCCTACAATATCCCTATTTTGATCTTTATGCGGATGATGCCGTCAATTACGGTGGAATTGGAATGGTTATCGGACATGAATTGACCCATGCTTTCGATGATCAAGGGGCACAATTTGACAAAGATGGAAATGTGAAGAACTGGTGGACGGAAGAAGATTATGCCAAGTTCAAAACGAAGACCCAACAACTTATCGAGCGCTATGATACATTTACTGTTTTGGACTCTTTACATATCAAAGGCGCAATGACCATCGGTGAAAATACGGCTGATAATGGAGGGATTTACATTGCCTATGACGCCTTCAAATTGACCGAACAAGGTCAGGATACTACCAAAATCGATGGATATACTCCCGATCAACGTTTTTGTTTATCCATTGCAAATATTTGGAAAGTAAAAGTGAGGGATGAATTCATGAGAACATATGTAAATACAAATTCGCATTCTCCTGCCATGTGGCGAGTCAATGGTCCATTAATGAATTTCGAGCCATTTTATCAATCTTTTAACATTCAATCGGGAGACAAAAACTATAAACCTGAAAATGAAAGAATCAAGATATGGTAAATCCAATGCAAACTATAAACTTTAAAGCCATGTATTTCAACAAGTTGACCTACTTTTTCATAGCAACAATTTTGATTTTCTCTTCAATAGGATGTAGTAGTAAAATAGAGGAAAAGGTGGATGAAACCCCACCAAATATCCTTTTCATTATGTCTGATGATCATGCTTATCAGGCAATTAGTGCTTATGGAACGGGTTTAAATGAAACTCCAAATATCGATCGCATTGCAAAAGAAGGAGCTTTATTCACAAGAGCTACCGTAACTAATTCTATTTGTGCTCCGAGTCGTGCTGTATTGCTTACTGGAAAACACAGCTTTATAAATGGAAAAGTCGATAACGTTCAACCATTTGATTGGGAACAAGATAATTTCCCTAAACTTTTACAGGCAAATGGATACCAAACGGCATTAATTGGAAAAATTCACTTGGATGGCCTACCAACAGGTTTTGACTATTCTATGGTTTTGCCGGGTCAAGGCCAATATTATAATCCTGATTTTTTGGTTAATGGTGAAAGAAAAAGGTTTGAAGGCTATGTGACTGACATTACTACGGAAGAAGCATTGAAGTGGTTAGACCAAGGGAGAGATAAAGAGAAACCATTTGTTTTGATGTATCATCAAAAAGCCCCTCATAGAAATTGGATGCCAGCACCTGAATATTTGACCTTATATGATGATAAGGATTTTACACCTCCAGCAACCTTTTTTGATCAGGAAACCAATTATGCAGGAAGAGGTACGGCAGCCAGAACACAAGAAATGGAAGTAGATGGTGAAGCGATGTGGGGACATGATTTTAAGATGGTAATAGGTCCAAATGGGGATAGCACCGGCTTCGACAGACAATTAGCACGATTGACACCAAAACAATTGGTAGATTGGAATGCAGCGTATAATCCAAAAAATGAAGCTTTCAAAAAAGCATACGGACAAGGAGATGAATCCACTTTTAGTACAGAGAAAAAAAGAGAAATTGCTCTTTGGAAATTTAATCGATACATCAAAGATTATTTGAGAACTATCAAGTCTGTGGATGATGGGGTAGGGGAAGTCTTGGATTATCTTGAAAAAAATGGATTAGCCGAAAACACGATTGTTGTCTATACCTCCGATCAAGGATTTTATTTAGGTGAACATGGCTGGTTTGACAAAAGATTTATGTACGAGGAATCATTTCGAACTCCTTTACTGGTACGATATCCAAAAGAAATTAAAGCTGGAACTAGAATAGACAAATTGGTTCAAAATCTAGATTTTGCTCCGACTTTATTGGATTACGCAGGGGTAGCAATACCAGAAGATATGCAAGGAGAGTCATTTAGAAAGTTGGTTAGTGGAGAAAGCGGGGAATGGAGAGATGCAGTTTATTATACCTATTATGAATATCCGTCTGTCCATATGGTAAAAAGACATTATGGAGTTGCTACAGAGCGTTATAAATTAATGCATTTCTACTATGACATCGATGAATGGGAAATGTATGATCTGAAAACTGACCCTCAAGAATTAAAAAATATTTATGATGATCCTGCCTATGCCGATGTAAAAAAAATGATGCATGAACGACTTCAAGAATTAAGATCAAAATATGGGGACAGTGACGAAAATGACAAGAAATTCTTAGATGCTTATTTAGAGGTGGTCAATAGAAGGCGGAATTAATAACAACAACAAATTAATCTATGTAAATAAAATGATATTTCCTTAGCAATGATTTCTTTCCTAAAAGGACGTTTCTTTCTACTCAGCAAGAGAGAAAAATTATATTCTATTCTTCTTATAGGGTTGTTTTTTAGTTTTTTCATGATTTTTTTCCAACCCTTTGGAGTAAATAATTACGACCCTAAAGAATCCATTACACTACTCTTTGCTTTGATAATGGTATTCATGGGACTCTATTTGGTATTGCTTTTAATATTTAATGAGTTCGTGATCTTTCCTTTGATTTTTAAAGCGGATATTTACCGGTGGCAAATCTTGATTTGGTTGTTCTGGTCAAATATCTATTCCGCTACGGGTCTTTTTTTATTTTATAATTTTCTAGGAGGATGGCATGATTTCAGACTCTCAAGTTGGTTAGAATTTATTCTCAATTTCACCGCGTTAAGCATCATTCCATTGACTGCAATTTTTCTTTATGGGAAAATGAAACAAATGCAGGAATTAACGGAAACTGAAGTGGACTATCATCAGGATTCAAATGTTATTATCCAAATTCCTTCAGATAATCAAAACAGCCTTAATTCCTATTCCCTGGAAAATATTCTTTATATAGAATCTGAAGACAACTATGTTGCAGTTCATTTTATCCATAAAGAAATACCTTCTAAGACTCTTATCCGGACCACCCTAAAAAAAATTGATGACTTGAAATTGCATTCAGCTTTAGTGAGATGTCATCGTTCCTACATTGTCAATCTTATCCATCTTGCTAAGTATGATGGAAATAAACAACAAGGTTTAATCACACTAAAGCACATAACAGATTCAATTCCTGTCTCTAAATCCTACGTTTCAAATATTCTATTTCGACTTAAATAATTCATTTATCCCATATAGTCGATTTTCACCCCAAAACGATTGAATACTGTAACGAAGAGACATTTTTCACGATCATAGAGAATAAAAATCACAAGACTATGAAAAATTTTATCGCTTTCAGAACACCTAATCTTTGGACTAATGTCCTATCGTTTTTCATTTCCATCACATTTATGATTGTATGGCTTCCATTTATACGGTCGCTTTTTGATGGAACATCCTATGTGTGGGGAACTGAGTATTTCGGATTAAAATTGACTGGCGCAGGGATTACACCTTCATTTCTATTTCTTATTATCCAAATGAGTTTATATGCTTTAGTCATTTTTGGACTTTACAGGATGAGAAACAGAAAATTATACTTTGCCTTACTTGGAATTTGGTGGCTAAATGTATTTGGAAATCTGTTGTTCGACATTCTCAAAAATGGAGACACCATGTTTCATGGAGATACCTTAAATGTTCATATCTCAATCACAACTATCATAGTACCCTTGGCTGCAATAGCAATGTTTTTAATAATTCAAGTAGTTCGTACAGAAAAGGAAGATATTTCCATTTCATGGACAAAGAAAAACAGCACACTATTAAATATCTTTTTAGCCATGTTGCCTTTATTGTTCATCTTACTCTATTCAGGGGAACCGCATGGAATCACTGACCAGATCGGAGTAATTATTGCAATTGCTCAATGCTTTTATATTCCTATGATTTTTAAACCTTATGGATACAAGCATTCATTTCAAGAGAGTTTAATAGGGTAGAATTTATTGAATCATACTAGTTTATTTAAGCTGGTATGATTCATTTTTAATTTTACTAATTTTTATTTTTTCGACTTAGAAATAAAATTCCCCCATTAGTATATAAAAACACATTTTAGTTTAACAGATCTTTTGGTTTTTAAAGCGACCTCATTAATAAGATTGAACTAACATATTTTTTCAATCAATTTAAAAATAGGCTTAAAAATGCCTTTAATCCATTAAAAATGCCTATATTAAGACTGTCTCAAAATTGAGGATTAAAATAATCAAACAGCTATTTCGGTATTAAACAAAGCATTTCTGTATTTAGATTTTCCATACTTTTTTGCAAAACTTTATCGGTCAGATACATAGCTGACTTGATAAAAGTAAATGTTTTGTGTTTTATTATAACTCAATCATCTCTTTTGAAATTTAAATATCTTAACCCCTAATAAATCAAATGTTAAAAACTATTTCAAAGTCTCAAACTTTGTTTGAAAGACGAAAAAACGCCGTGGCAAATGGAGTAGGTGTTTTTAATACAGCTACCGTAAGGGAAGCTAAAGGTGCTATTATTATTGACGAAGATGGAAATGAATTAATCGATTTTGCTGGAGGCATAGGAGTGGTTAATGCCGGGCATTGTCCGGAGCCAGTAGTTCAGGCAATTAAGAATCAAGCTGATAAATACTTACATACCAGCTTCAATGTTGTCACTTATGAACCTTACATAAAGTTATGCGAGGAGCTTTGTGAAATTCTTCCACATGGGGATAAGACCAAAGCCATGTTAATCAGCACAGGAGCCGAGGCAGTAGAAAATGCAATAAAAATTGCTAGACAAGCAACTAAGAGACAAGGCGTAGTTTGTTTTACCGACGCTTATCATGGTAGAACAATGATGGCTATGACACTAACCAGTAAAATAGATTACAAAATTGACTGTGGCCCATTTTCACCAGAAGTTTATAGAATCCCATTCCCTAACTTCTACCGTTATGGTAAAGGTGAATCTCTTGATAATTTTGTAGAGTCTAGTCTAAAAAATCTCCATGCATCGGCTAAAAATCTTTTTGACCCAAAAAGTATTGCCGCTGTAATAATAGAGCCCGTTCAAGGAGAAGGCGGCTTTAATGCTGTTCCTCATAAATATTTTGAAGGCCTTCGAAAATTCTGTGATGATCATGGAATTTTACTCATCGCTGATGAAATCCAAAGCGGTTTTGCACGAACAGGAAATTGGGCAAGCTGGCAGCAATTCAAAGTTCAACCAGACCTTAGTACTTATGCCAAATCTTTGGGTTCCGGCTTACCCATTGCAGCAGTTGTAGGAAAAGCTGAAATCATGGATTCCGCAGCAGGTGGGACAATTGGAGGCACTTACATAGGGAGTCCTTTAGCTTGTGTAGCGGCATTAGCTACTATCCAATACATGAAGGATATAAATCTTAATAGCAGAGCTAATGAAGTTGGAGATATAATAATGCAGCGATTTGAAAAGATCAAAAAAAAATTCAAAGAAGTTGGGGACGTCAGGGGCTTTGGAGCGATGAATGCCATTGAGTTTGTGAAAAATGGGGATCCCGATCAACCGGATTCTGAATTGTGCAATGCCATCGTTAAGGGTTGTGCAAAAAATGGCTTAATCATCATAAGCGCTGGAACTTATAAAAATGTCATTCGGATTTTATCACCTCTTGTTATTGAAAATGATCTTCTAATTAAAGGACTTGATATTATTGAAAATCAAATTCAGAAGGAAATCCAAAACAGACTATGAAACCATTCGCAATAGCCGGAATTCAGATGAAAGTATCAGCAATTCATTCCAATGTGGAAATGATGAAGTTGAAACTTGATATCACAATGAATCTTTACCCTTGGGTTCAGATGGTTGTGTTTAGCGAGCTATGTGGGTATGGACCTCTTTTACATACCGCCAAAGAAATCCCTGGACACTTTGAACACGAAATGCAAAAAATGGCCAAAAAATATGGTATCTGGCTTATTCCTGGGTCCATCTTTGAAAAAAAGGAAGATAAGATTTATAATACTGCTTCAGTGATAAATCCTGAAGGAGAGGTAATTAAGCGATACAGTAAAATGTTTCCTTTTTATCCTTATGAAACTGGAGTGACAGCTGGAACTGAGTTTTGTGTATTTGATGTGCCAGATGTAGGAAGGTTTGGAATCTCAATTTGCTATGATATGTGGTTCCCAGAAACAATAAGAACGCTAGCTGTAATGGGAGCAGAAGTAATTTTACATCCAACGCTTACAGGTACTATAGACCGTGATATTGAACTTTCCATTGCTAGAGCCATGGCGAGTGTCAATCAATGTTACATGTTTGATGTCAATGGGCTTGACACAGGCGGGAGTGGATGTTCGATTGTCTGCGGTCCAGATGGGAGAGTATTGTATCAAGCAGGAAGTACCGAAGAAATAATTCCAATTGAACTTGATATTGAGAGGGTAAGGCGAAGTAGAGAATTAGGTTTATTGAGATTAGGGCAGCCCCTAAAAAGCTTTAGAGACCATATTGGAAACTTTGAAATATATCAACAAGGTGCAGACCTCTCTTACCTAAATGCACTCGGTCCACTTATTAAACCGACGAAACTTGAAAAGCTTTCTGAGTTACGCCAGAAAGAAAGTGAGTTCAATCAAAATGAGCCAATTGTAGGCTATAAAGGATTAAAATAAATTTTAACTAAACCAAAATAACATTATGGGAAACCCATCGACAGGAAAAAAGAGCACGAAATTAAGACACTATGTCAGTTGGTTTGAAATACCTGCACTTAATCTCCTGAGAGCGGTTGGCTTTTATAATTTCATCTACGGCATAGAAATGGAAACTACAGAGTCCAACGGCTATGCTATGGCATTCTTTCCGGCTGAAAATGGAATCGGAGGAGCTATTGTAGTAGGTGAAGGAAGCGTCCCAAGTGAAACAGGACCTTTAATTTATTTAAATGCAGGGAAGGATTTAGCGCCGGTTCTTGAAAGAATTGAGCAGGCAGGTGGAAGAGTAATAATGGGTAAAACGCTGATTAGCGAAGACGAAGGTTATTTTGCCCTATTCATTGATACAGAAGGGAATAAATTAGCATTACACTCTAAAAACTAATCCATGAAAAGCCCTCAAAAATCCGTTAGTGCCCCTTATTATAGTATTGGTCAACTTAGGCTTGATAGGTGGAATGAACTTAAAAATGAAAGTGAAGCTTTATCACTTGAAGAAACTGATCCTAAGAATAAATTAAAACACAAAGAGAGAATAAAGCAGCTGCTAAACGAACTGGAAACGGTAGAACATTATTTTGCAATACCAGGAAAAATAGTTGTAGAGAAGCTAAAAAAATGTTTTGATAATGGTGAACATAGCGTTTTTGCGCATCACATTAATAACACTACTCGACAATTAATCAATGATGTATATAGTGGTAATCCCTACTTCCAAAAAGAAGATGATGCGGAACAATTAGAAACTGAATTTGTGAGTAGTTCCACTCAAAACAATAGAAAAAACTATTTTGAGGTACTCTTTTTGGAAAATCTCAATTCAGTAGATGAAACGACCCTTCAAGAAAGAATAAGAGAACTACATGATCCAAATGATAAATTCACCTATAATTTGGTCGTTCAGCATTCTTTCCAAGATGCTCTCATAGCATTGTTTTTCAACCCGAATATTCAATCCGTTGTCATTCGATATGCACCTCCTTATCGTTCTGAAAACATCAGTCCACTGATTACACCATACATTCAAAATGTCCTTAATATAGACGTTCATGAATTATCTGAGGCTCAACTTGGACCTAAACTTGGACAATTAATTAAGCAATTTAGGCCTGAGATTGACACTTATTATGTAACAGATACTGCATTAGGGGATTTGAAAGATAGTACTCTGGAAACATTCCGAAGAATTTACTACAGAAAGGAAGATCTCCAAGAATTACATCTCGCGATCATAAGAGGTATTAACGAAAGATACCATACACCTTTTTTCACTGCTCTTAAAGAATACAGTCAAAAACCTACAGGAATCTTCCATGCAATGCCTATTTCTAGAGGGAACTCGGTGTTTAAATCAAAGTGGATTAAAGATTTTGGAGATTTCTATGGAAGAAATATGTTTTTGGCTGAATCCTCATCTACGACTGGTGGTTTAGATTCATTACTCCAACCTACTGGTCCCTTGAAAAAAGCACAAGAAATGGCAGCCGTTGCTTATGGATCTCAGCGTACGTTTTTTGTGACAAATGGAACCTCTACTGCCAATAAAATTGTGCTGCAAGCATTGGTGGAGCCTGGAGATCTTGTTTTAATCGATAGAGACTGCCACAAGTCTCATCATTATGGACTGGTTTTATCTGGCGCTTATCCTGTATATCTTGATTCTTATCCGATTGAGCAATATTCAATCTATGGAGCAGTGCCTTTGGAGCAAATTCTCGAGAAATTGTTAGTCCTAAAAAAAGCCGGTAGGTTAGATAAGGTAAAAATGCTATTACTGACCAATTGTACTTTTGATGGGATGGTTTATAACGTACAGCGAGTTATGGAAGCTGTATTAGCTATTAAACCGGATATGATTTTTTTATGGGATGAGGCTTGGTTTGCTTTTGCTGGATTTACCTATACCTACAAGCAGCGAACTGGAATGTTTAGTGCAAAAAAACTGCACACCAAATATCAGTCTGAAGAGTATCGCAAAGAATATCAAAAACATATTAAAAGCTTAAAGACAGATGAAAGCTCTTCGCTTCCGGATCCAGATAAGGTCCGAATACGAGTTTTTGCCACACAAAGTACTCACAAAACTTTAAGTAGTTTTAGGCAGGGTTCCATGATTCATATTTGGGATGAGGACTTCAGGAAAAAGGCAGAAAATACCTTTCTGGAAGCTTACATGACTCACACCTCTACCTCTCCAAATTATCAAATGCTTGCATCCCTTGATGTCGGTAGAAGGCAAACGCAATTTGAAGGATATGAGATGGTAGAGCGAAGCATCGAACTTGCCATGGTACTTAGAGCCAAAGTAGTAGTTAATCCACTTCTAAGTAAATATTTTGATGTTCTTACAGTAAAAGATTTCATTCCAGACCAATATCGGGACAGCGGGTTAAAAGAGTATTTTGACACAGCTGTAGGATGGAACCGGATGGAGGAAGCTTGGGAAAAAGACGAATTTATGCTTGATCCTACCAAAATAACCCTTTTTATAGGAAGGACTGGCATAGACGGGGATACTTTCAAGAATAAATATCTGATGGATAAGTATAACATTCAGATCAATAAAACATCTCGAAATACAGTCCTCTTTATGACAAATATTGGAACTACAAGAGGTAGTGTCGCTTATTTGACTAAAGTTTTATTAGAAATTGCTGCTGATCTGGATAAACATTTCGAATCACTCAATAAACGAGAGAAAGAAATTGCTGATGCACATATTCAATCGTTGACAAAAGATGTCCCTCCATTACCGGATTTTAGCCGATTCCATTCTTCTTTTCTCGCAGTACCAGGAGTACCCGGAGGTAATTTAAGAGCAGCATATTTTCTAGCATACAGTGAGGATAATTGTGAATATATTTCCATGATTGATTGTAAACTTGCCATTGAAGAAGGAAAAGAGCTTGTGGCATCATCATTTGTAATTCCCTATCCTCCTGGATTCCCTGTACTCGTCCCAGGACAGGTAGTAAGTGAAGAAATTATTCGCTTTATGCTTGCTTTGGATGTTTCAGAAATCCACGGTTATAGAGCTGACCTTGGACTTCGAGTTTTCAAAGATTCAGTTTTAAACAGACAAAAAACGGCAACTGCCATGGGAGCAATGGGATTCTCAAAAAAGAAAAAGCTAACAGAAATTTAAATCGATACAAATAAAAATATGACAACGACTAAAAAAGACATACCTACAAAACCAATTTTAAAAGGCATCTCGGACATTAGAAGGTTTTTTTATAAAAACGAAACACCAATTTACTTTATTAGCGCCACTAATTTTAATCTATTAGGTGCTGACGAATGGATTAAAGGTTTCAAATTCATTATGAACATCGAATGTTTTGATGGTCTTCATCCTAATGTTTTTGCACCGAAAGAAGAAATACCCCACGATGATTTTGAAAGTATTGAAGATATAAACAACTATCTACTTCAACACCCAGAAGTACAAGCTTATATCCAATCGAGGAAAGTAAAAGGAAAAGCAGGAAAGGCAATGTTCCTGATGTTTGATGAAAAAACAGAAAAGCTAGCTAAAAAGCTGGGGCTTGAAGTTATTTTTCCAAGCGCCAAGATGCGTAACGCTATGGATAATAAGGTGAACACTAATCGAATTGCTGAGAAAGCAGGGGTTCCATGTGTGCCTTACGTGTTATCTCCGGTTAATAATTACAAGCACCTGAGCGAAGTTTCAAAAAAGGCACTTGGTGATGATTTGGTGATACAAACTCCATTTGGTGATTCTGGCCATACCACCTTTTTCATTTCCAATGAAAAAGAGTATTTGAAATATGCTGAAGAAATTGAGCAGGAGGATGAAGTTAAGATCATGAAACGAATCAATTGTCGTGGATCAGCTATTGAAGCTTGTGTTACTAAGAATGGTACAATTGTGGCCCCTTTGATGACAGAACTTGTAGGTTTCAAAGAACTTACCCCTTATAAAGGGGGTTGGTGTGGAAATGAAATATATCCTGGGGCTTTTTCTCCTTCCATCAGGCAAAAAGCTAGAAAATACACCCAGCTATTTGGTGATCAACTTCGAAAGGAAGGTTATAAAGGATATTTTGAACTTGACTTCCTGATCGACCAAGATAATGGAGAAATATATTTAGGTGAATTAAACCCTAGAATAACAGGAGCCAGTTCTATAACCAATCATGCTGTTTTTGCTCTCGCAGATGCGCCGTTGTATTTATTTCATATTTTGGAATGGATGGACATCGATTATGATTTCAGTGTAAAAGCACTTAATGATCGTTGGGGTAAACAAGAAAACATTGACGACTGGAGTCAAATGGTAATCAAACATACTGAAGACACCATTGAATACGTTCATGAAGCACCCGCCTCGGGGATCTGGCATATGTTTGATAATGGACATATCAAATTTGATAGAATGGATACCCATAGAAGAGCAGTAGAATCTGAGAAAGAAGCCTTTTTCCTTCGAATTACGAAGAAAGGGGATTATCTATATGAAGGTGCTGATATGGGAATCTTGGTTTCAAGAGGTCGAATGATGACGGATGATTTCAAATTGACCACGAGAGCTAAAGGTTGGATTAACGCCATAAAATCCCAATATTCTTCAGAATTGATCGAGGATAAAAGAGAACAGAGTAAATTAAAGGGTAGCTTGACAAAATAAACTTAATCAATCCACTTTTAATTCTATGAAGTGGATTGAGTTTTATTTAACTCAAAAAACCACAGTTCTTTAAAGGATTAATTTATCAGAATGAAACGCTATTTCACATCTATTTCTGAGCCGATAGCAGATTATAAGTGGCGAAAATTATTTTATGAGCGATGGCCTGCCTATAAAACTTGGCTTAATTCCAGCAAGAGTATAATTGATTATAAAACATCTCTTGAGGCGCTTAAAAATTATATGCCCGAAATGGTTCCTATTCATGAGAACCTTTGTAATATGGTCAGTGCCGATGAACATGCCAGAACGTTTTTGACGGGATTTCAGCCTCCTGCTTATTTTAGTGCCTGTTCTCAGGCTGTTTCTACTTTAGGAAACATCGCCTTGATTCGAAATTATGACTACCATTTAGATCGATTTGAAGGAACAGTTTTAAATACCGCTTGGAGCGGTCGAAAAGTAATTGCCAATAGTGATTGCCTAATAGGAGTATTGGACGGAATGAACGAAGATGGGCTGGCTATCTCACTTACATTTGGAGGTAGACAAACGCTAGGCTATGGTTTTGGAATTCCATTTATTTTGAGATATATACTTGAATTCTGCACCACTGTTAAAGAGGCTATAGAGGTGCTTCATCATGTTCCTTCACATATGTCTTATAATGTCACTATAGCTGATAGAAGCGGGGAATACCGAACTGCTCAAATTGCTCCAGATAAGAAAACTATAATTTTTGAATCCGGATTTGCTACGAATCACCAAGGGGAAGCTGATTGGAAAGAAACAGCAGACTTTAATAAGACCAGAGAAAGGGCAACTTTTCTTCAGGCAATCTTGAACAGAGGATTCTCCATAGAAAAATTGACTAAGGTTTTTTTAAAACCTCCTCTTTATAACACAAATTTTTCAGAAGGGTATGGAACCCTTTATACAGCAGTTTATAAGCCTATTGAAGGTTTGGTAGAACTTCATTGGCCTCAGGATAAAATGATCCAAACATTTGATAATTTTACCGAAGTACACAAAGTAATCACATTCAATCACCACAAATCTATTGCAGTTTAATACTGCTTATTAGTATAATCAGCCCTTTACTTATGGAATTCAAGAGTGTAAATCCTTATAACGGAAACCTAATAAATAAACACCAAGCTCATTCTTCGGATGAAGTAAAATCCATTTTAGAAAAATCTCAAATAGCATTCAATTCCTGGCGAATAGTCCCTATAGCGGAGCGGGCAAAACTTATGATCAAAGCAGGGGAAATACTTCGGGAAAATGTAGAAACTTATGCTAAAATGATCACTTTGGAAATGGGAAAGCCAATCTCGGAATCAAGGGGTGAGGTTAATAAGTGTGCTTTAGCATGTGATTATTATGCGAAAAATACAGCGGCTTTTTTGGCAGACGAAATAATTGAAACTGATGCGAGCAAGAGTTTTGTAAAGCATGAACCTATCGGGCCAATTTTAGCCATAATGCCTTGGAATTTCCCATTTTGGCAAGTTTTTCGTTTTGCAGCACCGAGTTTGATGGCCGGAAATACTGGTGTTTTAAAACATGCTTCCAATGTGTTTGGATGTGCTAAAATGATTGAAGAAATCTTCCTTAAAGCTGGTTTTCCAAATGGGGTTTTTCAAAATCTATTTGTTGATCATGATGAAACTGAAAACATAATAGCAAATGATGCGATCAAAGCTGTAACGTTAACCGGCAGTGAACGTGCAGGATCTGCAGTGGCATCTTTAGCGGGGAAATATCTAAAAAAATCTCTCATGGAACTTGGAGGCAACAATGCATTTATAGTTTGGAAAGATGCCAATATTGATGAGGTAGTTAAAACCGCTATTACCGCTCGAATGATGAATTGCGGGCAAAGTTGTATCGCTGCTAAACGTTTTATTCTAGTAGATGAAATTTATGATGAGTTTGTATCAAAATTCCTAAAAGAGGTTGAAAAACTTAAAGCAGGAGATACGATGGACGATTCTACAAAAATTGGAACATTGGCCAGAGAGGACTTAGCGGATCAATTGCAGGCTCAAGTTCAGCAATCTATTGAAGCAGGTGCTACTTTGCTAGCTGGAGGGCGTCAAAAAGGAAGTTTCCATGAGCCCACAGTTCTGGGAAATGTAAAGCCAGGAATGCCAGCATTTGATGAAGAAACATTTGGGCCATTAGCTGCCATGATCCGTGCAAAAGATTTAGATGAGGCCTTTGAACTCTCAGAAAATTCAAAATATGGTTTAGGAGTTACAGTTTGTACCACTAATATTGACCTCGCTTTGCAAATGGCTGACAGAGTAAGTGATGGAGCTTATTTTATCAACGAATTAGTAAAATCAGATCCAAGATTACCTTTTGGAGGAACGAAGCGCTCTGGTTATGGAAGAGAGCTTGCAAAAGATGGGATGATGGAATTTATAAACAGGAAGACTATTTACGTAAAGGCTTAAAAAAGTAATCCGTAAATAGCTCCACTTATGAACCTTCAATCTGATTTTCAAAGACCAAAGTTGCATAAAGGTATTGGAAAAGCTGGGCTATTTAGCCTAGCTTTTGGTGCTATGATAGGCGTTGGTTGGGTTACAGCCATGGGTTCTTGGCTTTCAAATGCGGGCCCTTTGGGTGCAATAATCGCTTTTTTCTTGGGAGGACTTATCATATTGGTGATAGGAATTTGTTATGCGGAAGTTACCGCCGCATTGCCACTTTCAGGAGGAGAAGTAGCATATGCCTATAAAGCATTTGGGGTCTCAAAATCATTTGTAGTTGGATGGTTCTTGACCTTTGGCTATTTATCAGTTTCTGCATTTGAGGCTGTATCTATTAATAAAGTACTCAGTTATTTAATTCCCTCCATTGATTTCATCCCTATCTATTCAGTCAATGGAAGTACTGTATACCTTTTGCACATCATCATCAGTGCTTTCTTTGTGATAGTGATTAGTATCATAAATTACACTGGTGTAAGGAATTCTGCCAGATTTCAAGTAGGACTGACAATTTTATTCGTACTACTCACTTTTATTTTTGTGATTACTGGACTAGTTATGGGAGAGTGGAAAAATCTTACTCCTTTATTTTCCGGAAATTCATCGGGTTCCATAACTGCTGGTATTGCAATGGTATTGGTTACCGTACCATTTTGGTTTGTCGGGTTTGACACAATTCCGCAAGCAGCAGAAGAGGCAGATCAATCTATACCATTTAAAACCATTGGTTTACTCATACTTGTTTCTATAATTTCTGCTATATGCTTTTATATACTCCTTATTTTGAGTACTTCAACTGCCGCACCGTGGAATGAAATATTGAATGAAAAATTACCAACAGCAAGAGCATTTGAAAAGGCCACCAATTCGCCAATAATGGTAAAAATTATATTGGTTACAGCTTTAGTAGGCTTACTTACCAGTTGGAATGGCTTTTTTCTGGCCGGCTCCAGAGTTTTGTTTGCATTGGGAAGAGGAAAAATAATTTCACCTCAATTTGGAAAGTCACATCCAACATACCAAACACCATACAAAGCTGTTCTTTTCAGTGGTCTAATCACTTTTCTTGCGTCTCTTATGGGCCAAGGTGCAATGGTTGCATTTGTTAATGTTGGGTCCTTATGCATTGTAATTGCATTCTTCGGAGTTTCATTTTCTTTTTTAAATCTTCGAAAGAAATTCCCTAACATACATCGCCCTTTTTATGCCCCAAGCGGGAGATTTCTAGGCTTATTATCTATTTTGGGAACGCTATCTATGCTCACAGCTATGGTATTTCCAGGAAGCCCAGCAGCTCTTGCATGGCCTCTTGAATGGGGAATATTCTCGGCTTTTACTTTGCTAGGTTTGATTTTCTGGAAGGTTTCTGCTAAAAGTAGAAATAGTGTCTCTAAAAAAGAGCGGGATTATCTGATTTTGGATAACTACATTTAGTTTAACTTTTAAATGTAAATCCCTTATAACCAATACATTTTCAAATCAGATGTTTTATTGATTATTGGGGATTTATTTCTAATTTGAATAACCTCTTCTATTTTTTGAAAAGGAATACTATTCATTAACCAAAAATGATAGTAGAATATTTATACAATTTTTACTCACTAAGACTTCAAGAACATGTCAAAAAAGAAAGACACAATCATCACTTTATATGTTAATACAAAAGAGATAATAAAATGTAGCACCAAAAATACGGATAGAGACGAAATTTTACCATTTATTCTACTTTGTGATAATCATTATGATCACCCAAGCAGAGAGGAATTCACTAGCAATATTCATCCTAATACAAAGATTGCGTGGGTAGGTGCTGCGATGCATATTAAGGATAACAGTGAAGACTTTGTAATTGTGAAAAAAATCAAACCTCAGAAGGGTAAAAAACTCCTGAAAATTTACGATTCCAAATTAAGCTCAGGAAATACCCATGTAGATGGGCATGTTAGAAAAGTAAAACGCAAAAACTATCCTGAAGAGAGTTATTCTATTAAATTTTTAGTGAATCATGAAGGGGAAGAGAAAACTTTTACAATCGATCCCAAACTTAGAGTTATCTGATATTTTACAATTTCACTTTTCTATTTTGAGGACAATCTCAGCAATATTTGTGTTGTTTTTGGGTTTGAACTTAAGCTATGCTCAATCCACTGGTGAAGCTTTGGATCATCAAAACTTACTTGATAGCTTAAAACAGGTTTACTTTCTATCCGAAGAAAAAAACGTAAACCTCTTAGTAAATATGCTTCAAGAAGATCCAAATCCTGATAGCATGCTCAAGTATGGTCGTATTCTTCTTGATAAATCAATAAAGGATTCGGCAGATTTATTCACTTTTCAGGCATTCCTACACCTTGGAAATGCCTATGTTTTAAAAGGTGAACTCTCACAAGGTTTAGAGAATTACTTCCAAGGTATGAAATATGCCGAAGATGCAGGATATGAGGAAGGAAGAGGGAAATTATTTATTGCAATTGCAAACACTTATTCGCAAAGCGGGAATAGTCAAAATGCTACCGTTTATTATGGAAGAAGTATTGATATTTTAAGAGAAGGAAATGATTCTTTAGCATTGGCAAGTGCCATTTTTAACGCTGGTGATGAATATCTGACAATGGGGAAATTGGATTCTGCGTTACTTTATACGCAGGAAGCCCTAATAATATTCGGCAAGGTTAATTATCCTTTAGGTGAAGCATATTGCTTTGGGAATAAAGGGATGATCTTTGCTAAAAACGGGAATAATTCAGTAGCTGAAGAAAGCATCAATAATGCAATTAGCATTTTAGAAGAATATAAAGATTACTATCCCATATCCGTTTATCTTGAGTTTATGTCTTCCATTTATCTTGATAATGGAGACTTAACTCGAGCACTGAACTATGCACAAAGGAGTCTTGATTTAGCAAATCAGTATGGTATAAAAGATCAGATCAGTCAGTCGAATCTGACACTTTCTAACATCCATGAGCAAATAGGAAATACTTCAAAGGCTTTTGAATATTATAAAAACCATATTCTTTATCGCGATAGCGTCAATAATATCGATGCAGTCCAAGAAATGGCTAATCTGAGAACAGA
Organism: Algoriphagus sp. SE2; assembly: GCF_039563885.1. NCBI lineage: Bacteria > Pseudomonadati > Bacteroidota > Cytophagia > Cytophagales > Cyclobacteriaceae > Algoriphagus > Algoriphagus sp. SE2. Next base: position 147,062 of record NZ_JBCLWJ010000005.1, read on the forward strand.
TTACGAAGTTTCTCAAAAACAGATCAAAGTTGACCTGTTGGAAAAGGAAGCTTTGATCAAAGACCTACAAACCAAAAGACAGCGATTTATAATATATGGTGTTTTGATTCTGTTAATTCTAGTGGCACTTCTAGCATTCCTTACATTTCGTAGATACCGCTATGAAAAAGAAACCAAACAAATCATAGAGAAAGAAAAAAATAGATCGGAAGAGCTATTATTAAATATCCTTCCAGCAGAAACGGCAGAAGAATTAAAGGAAAATGGTAAGGTCAAAGCTCAACGGATCAATTCTGCGACGGTTCTCTTCACGGATTTCAAAAGCTTTTCTGCAATTTCTGAACATATTACTCCGGAGCAACTTGTCAAAAGTATTGACTATTATTTCAAGGAATTTGATCGGATAAGCATGAAGTACAATCTTGAGAAAATTAAAACAATCGGCGATTCTTACATGTGCGCAGGAGGGCTTCCAATAGAAAATCAAAGTCATGCTAGGGATGTGGTATTAGCAGCAAAGGAAATGATGGCTTTTGTGAAAAAGAAAGTAGTTGATGACCTAACTCACTTCGAAATGCGCATCGGGATTCATACAGGCCCGATTGTAGCAGGAATTGTTGGAATTAAGAAATGGCAATATGATATCTGGGGAGACACAGTCAATATTGCTTCAAGAATGGAAACCAATTCAGTGCCAGGTAAAATCAATCTTTCTGAAACGACTTACGAACTTATCAAAAGTGAATTTGACTGTGAATATCGAGGAAGCATCGATGTGAAAAATCGCGGAATTTGGAAAATGTATTTCTTGAAAGATGTTTGAAAATCGTACTTACAGAAGTCTTTACTAACCTAATTCCAAAACTTCATCTTTTTCTTAAAAGATCGGATTTTCTTTAGAGGATGATTTCTGATGATTCTACGAAGAAGCCATGGAGAAAATCTGTTTATCCAAAGAGTAATTCCTTCAGAACCTCCTACATAATATTCTTCACTTCTTTTTTGTATGGCTCCAATCATTTTTTTTACTGCTTTTTCGACTGGGTAAGCTTTCAAAAAAGCAGTCTCTACTTTGCCATAATTTTCTCCTTTTCCTAAAACTGCATGAGCTGTTATTTCGGTTTGGATAATGCCAGGAATTATTACAGAAATGTAAATCCCAGAATCGACTATTTCATTTCTTAATGAATCATAAAAGCCGTGAAGCGCATGTTTTGGAGCAGCATAAGCCGCTAGCTTTGGTACACCATATTTTCCTGAAAGACTACTAATCACCACAATATGTCCAGATTTTTGAGATTCAAAATAGGGGAGCAATCCTTTGGTCAATGCCACTGAGCCGAAATAATTGATATTCATTAATTTCTGATCAATTTCTAATTCTGTATTTTTTGCAAAATCCCGGACGGCCATTCCGGCATTGTTGATGAGGAAATCTATTTTTCCTAAATAGCTTATTGCTTCATGTACTTTATCGGGGAGTTCGGATAGTTTTTCAAGATCTAAGGGTAAAACTTTCGCCGAACCGGGATTCCTCGGTAACTGGGCATTTACTCGTTTTAATTTTCCCTCATTTCTGGCGGAAATAATCAACTTTGCACCTAATGCAGAAAATTGATAACACATTTCCTCACCTATCCCAGAAGAGGCACCAGTAATCCATATTATCTTATTCTGAAAATGTGACATGGGTTTCAAAAAGGAACGGAAAATTTAAATCTCTGGGTTTCAGATAAAATCAATGTATGAAGTATAATATCAATATCAAAAATCATAAAAAAAGCTCGTTGGATAATTCCAACGAGCCTAACTTTCAAAATTTTTTAAAATTGATTCCTGTTTACTTATTTATGGCTTTTGCTTCCTCCACTAATTGCTCATTTCCATCCTCAAGCCCAGCTTGAATAAATTGATCTATTTCAGAATTTCTTTCTTGACCTTTGTTCAATAAAACACCAAGGGTGATCATCACACCAATTCTAGTCCCAACCTTTTTAGCTGCTGTATTGAATAAGGGTTCCAATTCATCATAAGTCACATCTTCAGCTAGTCTGGCAATATCTTCCCTTGCTGAAGTAAGTTTATCTCCTGAGAGGTTAGTATATTTCTTAGCTATCTTTTGTATTTCACTTATAGCGCTGCGCTGACCTTGCTGAAGATTGGCTCCTAAATTATTTTGTTTTGCTGGTTGGCCTTTCTGAGGTTGTGCTGAAGGCGCTTTTTTAGCCCACGAATCTCTCAAGCCCACTGTTTTATTGAAAACAATATTATCTGAGGAAGAATCCTTATCCAAAGTAAAATAACCCAATCGCTGAAATTGGTATTTATCATCTAATGTAGCATCCTTTAAAAAGGGTTCTAAATAGGCTTCTTTAATTATTTTTAGAGACTCGGGATTGACAAATTCCATAAAATTTTTGTCTTCATGGCTATCTGGAGCTTCATCCAGGAAAAGGCGGTCATACTCTCGAACTTCAGCTTTAATCGCATGCTGAATAGAAACCCAATGAAGTGTTCCTTTTACTTTTCTCATACTTGCCTCAGTTCCGCTCCCTGATCTAGAGTCCAAATCAGCAGTACAATGAATTTCTGTGATGTTACCATCCTGATCCTTCACTACAGATTCACCCTTAATGATGTAGGCACTCTTTAAACGAACCTCATTTCCTAAAGTCAAACGGAAAAACTTATTACCTGCTTCTTCTTTAAAATCTTCTCGCTCAATATATAGCTCTCGGGTAAATGGTACCTCATGAGTTCCTGAATCAGGATCCTCCGGGTTGTTTTCTGTAGAAAGCATTTCGATTTTACCTTCAGGGTAATTAGTAATAATCAATTTTACAGGATCAAGAACTGCCATTACTCGAGTTGCAGTCTTATTCAAATCCTCTCGGATGCAATATTCCAATAATGAAACATCAGTAACACTATCTCGCTTTGATATTCCCGAAAGATCACTGAAGTTTCGGATAGATTCAGGAGTATATCCTCTTCTTCTCAATCCTGATATTGTTGGCATCCTTGGATCATCCCAGCCCGAAACCGTTTTACTCTGTACCAATTCTAAAAGCTTTCGCTTACTCATCACGGTATAGGTCAAGTTTCTTCTTGCAAATTCCCTCTGAATCGGTCTCAGTTTGGTTGGGTCAATGATTTGATCCAAAAACCAATCATATAATTCCCTGTGCATCTTAAACTCAAGGGTACATAGCGAATGAGAAATCTGCTCAATATAATCCGACTCGCCATGTGTCCAATCATACATAGGATAAATACACCAGTCACTTCCTGTACGGTGATGAGATTTCTTTACAACTCTGTACAATATTGGATCCCGCATCAACATATTGGGAGAGGCCATGTCAATTTTGGCTCGAAGCACATAACTTCCCTGCTCAAATTCACCAGCTTTCATCCGTTCGAATAAATCCAGATTTTCTTGCACAGATGTATCACGGTAAGGACCAGCAACTCCTGGAGTAGTGGGTGTTCCTTTTTGCTCCGCCATTGCTTCTGCAGATTGCCCATCCACATAAGCCTTTCCTTCTTTAATCAATTGAATAGCCCAATCATACAGCTGTTGGAAATAATCTGAAGAATAACATTCTTCAGCCCATTTAAAACCTAACCATTGGATATCTCTTTTTATAGCATCAACATATTCCTGTTCTTCTTTTGCAGGGTTAGTATCATCAAATCGCAGATTAACCGGGGCATTATATTTTTCTCCTAATCCGAAATTCAGACATATGGAGGCAGCATGACCTATATGCAAATAGCCATTGGGCTCCGGGGGAAATCGAAAACGAAGTTTATCAGGAGATAAGCCTGCTGCTAAATCGTCTGCAATGATTTGTTCAATAAAATTAAGTGATGCGGATTCTTCAGTCATAGATCAAAATTGAATTTCAAAATTAAGTCAATTGGATGTATTTGCAACCGAAAAATGAAATTGCTTGGTCTGAAAATTATCATTTTAATTAGGATTTTTCTTGAAGTCATTTCGACCGCAGAGAGAAATGTCTTGTTTTATAATTTATTTCGATACTTTGAGAAGTAATTAAAAATTAATCTTGATCCGAATTCTATGAATTTAACTCAATGCCAAAACCCCGTGGAATTAGGTAATCTAGCTGGTAAAAAAGGGGGTATCTTAATCCGTGAGGCCATCGAAAAGCAGGGATTTGCCAATATCATTTTAGCCACAGGCACCAGTCAATTTGAAACCTTAAAACAATTGCTTTCAGAAAAGAATATCGATTGGTCTAAAGTGACTGTTTTTCACTTGGATGAATATATAGGTCTTCCAATTACTCATCCTGCAAGTTTTAGAAAATATTTATTGGAGCGTTTTTTCAATCATATACCTCAGTTAAAAGCTTATCACTTAATAAACGGAGAAGTAAATCCAGCTGAAGAATGTGTCCGTTTGGGAGAATTGATCAGCAAACACTCAATTGATGTCGCCTTTGTGGGGATAGGAGAAAACGGACATCTCGCTTTTAATGATCCCCCGGCAGATTTTGAAACTGAACATCCTTATATCATAGTGGACCTAGATCATGCTTGTCGAATGCAACAGCTAGGAGAAGGTTGGTTTCCTGATTTAGAGGCAGTTCCTCACAGGGCAATTAGTATGTCTATCCGCCAAATCATGAAATCAAAAGCAATTATTTGCTCCGTTCCTGATACCAGAAAAGCTTTGGCCATCAAAAACTGCATAGAAGGTCCAATCACTCCAGATTATCCAGCTTCTATTCTGCAAAGTCATCCCCATTATCAATTGTTTATAGACCAAGGTTCTTCGTCACTTCTTTCAGGTCATTGATCGGAAAAGTCTTGTTTTGAAAAGAAAAAATTTTGTATTTAAAGTAATTCTCAAATATTCATTTTGAGATTTCTTGAATTTGTTTTCAGCCCAAAAGAACTATGTCCTCAAAATCAGTGGCCGTAAAAGCGGAATCATTAAGCCAAAAAGACACTTGGATATCAATAGCAATAATTGGAGTCTTATTTTTTGTTTTTGGTTTTGTATCCTGGATTAATGCAATCCTCATTCCATATTTCAAAATAGCTTTTACGCTGAGCAACTTTGATTCCTATCTAGTCGCTTTCGCTTTTTATATTTCCTACCTGGTAATGTCTGTTCCTTCTTCTTACTTGCTCAAAGCGGTTGGTTTTAAAAAGGGGATGATGTATGGATTTTTCATAATGGCAGTCGGAGCTTATACCTTTATTCCTGCTGCTTTGGGAAGAACTTATGAAGTGTTTTTATTAGGCCTTTTCACATTAGGTACAGGGCTGGCAGTACTACAAACAGCTGCCAACCCTTATGTAACCATATTGGGACCTAAAGATAAAGCGGTGCAGCGCATCAGCATCATGGGAATATTCAATAAAGGAGCAGGCATATTAGCACCTATTATTTTTGCTGCAGTGGTTTTGAGAGTGGGTGATACAGAACTTTTCAACCAATTGGAAACAATGGGTGAAGTGGAGAAAAATGCTGTGTTGGATGAATTGATTCGAAGAGTAATTACTCCATATGCTTTTGTAGGTACCGTTTTAGTGGGATTGGGGATTTTGGTACGTTTTTCACCACTTCCGGAGATAGATACCGAACATGAAAGTGAGGAGCTTGCCGAGGCTAATTCCAGCAAAAAATCAATACTTCAATTCCCACATTTGATTTTAGGTGCTTTAGCTATTTTTCTCCATGTCGGTACGCAAGTAATCGCAATAGATACCGTTATCGGTTATGCTAATTCATTTGGGATTGGGTTAATGGAAGCGAAAGTCTTTCCATCTTTTACTTTAGCATTTACCATCATTGGTTATCTGATAGGGATTTCACTGATTCCTAAAGTGATTTCTCAAGTTAATATTTTAAGAATATGTACCCTTTTAGGTACGATATTCACCCTATTGATCATCTTCACTTCAGGTGAGGTTACTCTTTTTGGTATTACTTCAGATGTTTCAATTTGGTTTGTTGTACTTCTTGGACTAGCCAATTCCTTGGTTTGGGCAGGGATTTGGCCCTTGGCTTTAGATGGACTTGGCAGGTTCACCAAACTCGGGGCTTCAATTATGATTATGGGGCTTTGTGGAAATGCAATCATGCCTTTGATTTATGGAGCCTTGGCAGATAGTTTTAATGTTCGAATAGCTTATTGGGTACTTTTTCCTTGCTATTTGTATTTGGTTTTTTATGCAGTTTATGGACATAAAATCAGAACATGGAAAATGATCTGACATTAATAGGACGTTCCTATTTAAATGGTAAACCATTGGAAATCAATATTTCTAATGGTAAAATCTCCGCAGTTAAACCAGCATCAGGTATTTTTCCTGAGGATATTTACATTGGTCCCGGACTATTCGATATTCAGGTCAACGGGTATGCAGGTTTGGATTACAATGAGATCCAAAAGAATCTTATTGACTTGGCAAAGATCTCTAAAAAGCTCTATGAGCAAGGTGTTACGAGCCATTTTCCAACAATTATTACCGCTAGTCCTGATCAATTTTCAAAATTGATTCATCAGGTTATGCAGCTACGTGAACTTGATGAATTGGCCAAGGAAAGCATAGCAGGACTTCATATCGAAGGTCCTTTTATCTCGCCTGAAGATGGTCCACGCGGAGCACATCCCCGTGAGCATGTGATACAACCTAACTGGGGTTTAATCGAGAATTGGCAGAAAGAAGCAGAGGGATTGATTCGGATGATCACTTTTTCTCCCGAATGGGAAAACTCAGTTCAGTTTGTCGAATCCTGTGTCAAGCACGGAATTTTAGTCTCTATTGGTCATACAAATGCAAGTCCAAAACAAATAGTAGATGCAGTGAGGGCCGGAGCTAGTCTTTCTACTCATTTAGGTAATGGAATGCATCCAACCTTAGCCAGACACCCGAATTATCTATGGTCCCAACTTGCTGAAGAAGGACTTTCTGCAACAATAATCGCTGACGGTTTTCATCTTCCTAGGGAAGTTATCAAGGTATTTAAAAAGGTAAAGGATAAAAATTTAATTCTAGTAAGTGACTCTGTTTCACTGGCAGGAATGCCTCCTGGTGACTACAATAGCCCAATTGGAGGGGAAGTAACCTTGACTTCTGAGGGAAAATTACATTTAAGTTCAAATCCAAAAATTCTTGCAGGGTCAGCAATGAACCTAAGACAAGGAGTCACTTTTCTTCTAAAAAATAATCTTGCGACCATTCAAGAAGCTTGGGAAATGGCGTCAATAAGACCCTATCAACTTTTCGATAAAGGTTTTGACTCATTTATGGTTGGGGAAAACGCGGACTTGGTAGTGGCAAGAATTAATATTGATAAGCATTTTCAAATACTAAAAACCATCAAAAACGGAACAGTAGTTTATTCCACTTAACCCTTGTTCAAAAAATCAACTTATGAAAAACGAACCTAAACGCCGAAAATTCATAAAAACAGCCACAACAGGAATAATGGGATTAGGAGCGATGTCCTCTACTTTTGGCTTTAATATTTTATCTGAATACCCCTTAAAAGATAAATATCGGGTTGCTGTAATCGGGGTGAACAGTAGAGGTTCCCAACACATTCAAGCTTTCGCCCAAATTCCAAATGTTGAAATCGCTTATATCTGCGATGTGGACTCTAGGGCTCGAGAGAAAGGAATTGAATTAGCAAAGACTTTAGGCGTAAAAACTATACCTATAGGTTTGGGAGATTTTCGAAAAGCATTGGAAGATCAAACGCTGGATGCGGTTTCAATCGCCATGCCCGACCATTGGCATACACCAGCAGCAATGATGGCGCTTCAGGCTGGCAAACATGTTTATCTGGAAAAACCTGGATCACATAATCCTGCAGAATCCGAACTTCTAATAGAAGCTACTAAGAAATATGGGAAAATAGTTCAGATGGGAAACCAGCGAAGGTCCTGGCCTAGGGTTCAGGAGGCAATTCAAGAACTTCATTCTGGGGTTCTAGGCCATACTTATTATGCCAGAACTTGGTACACAAATACACGACCATCTATTGGGAAAGGTGAAATTACCTTGCCTCCTGATTGGTTAAATTATGAGCTTTGGCAAGGTCCGGCACCAAGAGCTGATTATAAGGACAATTTAATTCACTATAACTGGCATTGGCATTGGCACTGGGGAACGGGGGAGATTGTGAATAATGGCGTTCATTTTTTGGATTTAGCCAGATGGGGACTACAGGAAGATTATCCAATCAAGGCCTATTCTAGCGGAGGGCGATATCAATACAATGACGACTGGGAAACTCCAGACACGCAGATTGCATCTTTTGATTTTGCAGACGGTAAATCGATTGCCTGGGAAGGGAGAAGCTGCAATGGCAGAGATATCAATGGTATGGGGTCCGGTGTGTCTTTTCATGGTGAAAACGGGACTTTGGAACTGCTTAACAATTCATATAAAATCTATGACAATAAAAACAAGCTGATAAAATCTGCAGAGCCCACCACTAACACAGTTGTAGATCAAAAAGGTGCAGGGTTTGATATGGATATTGCACACTTCACCAATTTCATTAATGCAATTGACAAAGGAGAAAGCCAAATCTCTCCTTATCCTGAGATTCAGAAAAGTGTTTTGCTTTGCCATTTAGGCAATATTTCCTACAGGACGGGTCGAGCTTTAGAAATTGACCAAAGTTCAGGTAGAATTGTGAAAGATAAAGCAGCTATGAATCTGTGGGGCCGGGAATATGAAAAAGGATGGAAACCTAAAATCTAATCCACATGGCATTAAGCTTAACACCAAAATCAAAACGCCTTACTTCTATTGATGCATTAAGGGGTTTTGACATGCTGATGATTTGTGGGGCAGATGCTTTTTTCTCTAGCCTTGAAGGAAAAACTTCATGGGGCTGGCTAAATGGACTTGCTCTTCAATTTGAGCATCCAGAATGGATTGGCTTTACCTTTTATGACTTTATTTTTCCTCTATTTCTTTTCATTTCAGGTGTATCTATACCCTTTTCAATAGGAAAGGCATTAGAAACCGAAGTTCCTAGAAAAGAGATTTATAGAAAAGCCTTTATCCGAATGCTGATGCTGATAGGGTTTGGCTTATTGGTTAAAAATGCTCCTTTTCCTTTTTTCGATTGGGAACAAATTCGATTAGGATCAGTATTGGGTAGAATAGGGATTGCTGGCTTTATCACTATTTTTCTTTTCTTAAATTTTGACTCGAAAAAACGACTTTTAATAGCAGGAGCGATTTTATTGGTCTACTATGCTGCAATTTTCCTGATTCCTGTTCCTGGATTCGGAGCTGGTAACCTTAGTTTTGAAGGTAATTTAGTGGGATGGTTTGATAGAAATTTCCTCCCTGGTAGATTACTCCAAGGACAATATGATGAACTTGGGATTTTGACAACTTTTCCTGCAATCTGCCTTACAATTTTAGGGGCTTTCGCTGGAGAAATCCTTAAAAATTACAGCCTTTCTCAGAACCAGAAACTAAAGCGACTACTTTTAAGTGGGTTCATCTGCGTTGTTCTAGCTCTTATTTGGAACTTTCACTTTCCGATATTTAAGAGGTTATGGACAAGTTCCTATATTCTATTGACAGGTGGAATGGCATTTCTAAGCCTTGGTTTATTTTATTTGGTAATCGATATTCTCAAATTTCAGAAATGGGCATTCTTTTTCGTAGTAATAGGGATGAATAGTTTGACGATTTACCTCATTTACCGATTCGTTAGTTTTAGAAATACTTCAAGGCTTCTATTTGAAGGACTTTACAAACCTTTAGGGGAAAATTGGTTTCCAGTCATGGAAAGTTTGGGAGCTTTACTTTTAGTTTGGTTATTCCTTTTTTTCCTTTACAAAAAGAAAATATTCTTTAAGGTTTGATTTATATTAATACTTTAAATATAATTTAATTAATAATTGAATATCAATAATTTATGAAATTAAATAGAAGAAGGTTTATTAAAAATTCAACCGTATTGGGAGCACTTTCCACCTTTGGAATATCTCCTTTTTCACTATCAGCTTCACCAAAAGTAGATCCCATTAAAATTGGAATAATTGGATTGGATACTTCTCATTCACCTGCATTCACCAAACTTTTTAATGCAGAAAATCCAATAACTGAATTAGCAGGATTTAAAGTGGTAGCAGCCTATCCTTACGGAAGTAAAGATATAGAATCAAGCTATTCCCGGATCCCTGACTACATCCAACAAGTCAAAGAATTTGGAGTAGAAATTACAGACTCCATTGAGGATTTATTAGAAAAAGTAGATGTGGTTTTACTGGAAACAAATGATGGAAAGCCAAGGTTCGAACAGGCAAGGAAAGTGATCCGAGCCAAAAAACCTTTCTTTATTGATAAACCAGTAGCGGCAAGTTTCGCAGATACAAAAGAAATCTATAAAGAGGCAACTGAAAATCAAGTACCAATTTTTTCTGCATCCTCTTTAAGATATATGAAAAATGCCCAGGCGGTGAGGCACGATTCTAAAATCGGAAAGGTACTTGGTTGTGATTCATTTAGTCCCGCCACATTGGAAGCAGGTCATCCGGATTTGTTTTGGTATGGAATACATGGGGTTGAAATTCTTTTTACAGTGATGGGACCAGGGTGTGAATCGGTAACCCGGACAAGTACGGGAGAAACAGATATTGTGGTTGGAAAATGGAAAGATGGAAGAATTGGTACATTTAGAGGAATGAGGGCTGGAAAACACGAGTATGGAGGAACGGCTTTCGGATCGGAAGGAAACTTGGTGCTCGGCAAATATGAGGGCTATGAACCCTTGGCAGAAAAAATTGCTGAGTTTTTTAAATCCGGCATTTCACCGGTAGATTCTACTGAAACTTTAGAAATCTATGCCTTTATGGAAGCTGCCGATGAAAGCAAAAGAAGGGGAGGCGAAGCTGTTGAAATTCGCTCTATACTTGGAATCTAAGTACTTTTTTCAAATTATTCGCATGTCTGTATAAATTGTCATTCCGAAACGAAGGCAGAAACCATATTTTTTTTTCGAATAACACTTCTTTAAGATTTGGCTATATAAAAATATTTTCAGCCATCGTTATATGCCTGATTATTAATCTATTAATGGCAATTTTTCTTATATTAAATAATAAAACCAAAAATTCATGTCACATCTAATTGTTTTAATACTGGAAAGTTCTCGAAATGGAACCATTTCTGGTTCTGTAAACCGATCAGGTTTTGAAGGTCTTATTGAAGTCTATTCCACAAGTCATGAAGTATCCTCAACTGATTCAAACCAAAGCGGAAGACGTGCCAGAGGCAGAAACAAGCATGAGGCACTGGAAGTAACCAAAGGTATTGATAAAGCCACTGTGCTATTATATGATTCCTGGGACAAAAATGATCAAATTAATTTATTTCGATTGGAATGCTATAACACCGGACTTGAAGGTGTCTTATCCCTGTATTACACGATAGAATTAGAAAATGCCAGAATTACTTCCATTAAGCAGCAATTAGCAAATCCTGCATTATCTCCTGTTCCTGAATTAGAAATTATATCTTTTGCATACAGGAACATTAGTTGGCGATTTGCTGATGGGAATCTAGAAGCTTCAAGCGGGGTTTCTCCGAATGTTTAGATAAGTTTATCCTTCAAAGCAGGCAAAACCCTCTGGCTAAATCAAAATTATAAGTTATCTGTCTTCTTTCTATTCATACCATGTGAAGTCATTTAGCCAATTTTTTCTTCTTAAAGGCATAGCCTTTGTTCTCTTAGATTAATAAAAGAATTCAAATGGCCATTATTGGAAAGCTCGTAAAAGCTGGTTTAGATATAACTGCTAAACTTCAATCCGAAGAGGAAAACCCGAAAATCTCTCAAGAAAATCAACTTCGTGAACTTTTAACACAAGCAAAGGACACTGTCTTTGGTAAGTATTATGGTTTCTATGAAATTTTGAAGTCAAAAGACCTTATTTCAAGCTTTAGAAATGAAGTGCCAATTTTTAACTACAAGGAGATAGATAGCAAGTGGTGGCACAGGCAGCAACGATTGGAAGATATTACCTGGCCTGGTAAACCTGATTTCTTTGCAAGAAGTAGTGGTACAACAGGCAAAAAAAGTAAGCGAATTCCTATTACTAATGAATTTATTGCTTCTATGAGATCGGTTGGGACCTCAATGATCAGTTCGCTTCATGAATTTAGCTTTTCTGAGTCCCTCTTTGAATCTGAGGTTTTAATGTTGAGTAGTTCAGCCAATCTGGACAAAAATAAACATGGGTTTCAAGAAGGGGAGATTTCAGGAATCAACGTGAGTAATTTCCCCGAATGGTACCAAATTTTCTACAGACCAGGAAAAGAAATCGCTTCTATTAATGATTGGGATGAAAGAATATCTGCTATTGCAGATCAAGCACCCCAATGGAATATAGGAGCTATTGCAGGGATTCCTTCATGGGTACTTCTTATGCTACAAAAAATCATAGAAAGACATAATCTTAAAAATATCCATGAAATCTGGCCAAACTTTCAGGTATATGCTTCAGGAGGAGTAGCTTTCGAAACATACAGGGAAGATTTCGAGGCTATTTGCGAAAAACCTATCACCATATTGGATACCTATTTGGCCTCTGAAGGCTTTATTGCCTATACCAGTAAACCAGATACCTTGGCTATGAAATTGGCCCTAAACCATGGGTATTTTTTCGAGTTCATTCCATTTGATAATAGGGGAGTAAATGAATCAGGTGAAATATTGAAAAAGCCAATGGTTCTAGGTATTGATGAAGTCGAAGTGGGGCAGGAATACGTGTTATTGTTAAGCTCTTGCGCTGGTGCATGGCGCTATATCATTGGCGATGTGATCCGCTTTGAAAGTCTAAATCCTCCTCAGATAAGAATTACAGGTCGAACCAAATTCTTTTTAAATGTGGTAGGATCCCAGCTTTCGGAAGAGAAAATGGATAAAGCTATTTTGAAATTAGCTGAGCTATATAAAACCACCATAAATGAATATATGGTTGCAGCAATGAAAAATGAAGATGGAGATTACATGCATCAATGGGTAATTGTTTCCGAAGTAGATGCGGAAGGCTTATCAGAAAAACTGGATGAACTTTTGAAATCAGCGAATAAAAATTATGCAGTTGCACGATCCAAGGCACTTAAAAGTATTTCTTTAAAAGTTATTTCTAAAAAAATGTATACCAGTTATTTATCACAAAAAAATAAAAAAGGAGGGCAAACCAAAACACCCAAAGTGATGAAGCCGGAAAAGATGGAAGCGCTTCTAAATTTTATAAATCAATTTTAGGCAAAACAGGGGTTCGATCGTCAGGACAAAGTTCTGCACCTCTTATAGACATATAAAACTTCTTTATCTGATCCTGATATTTTGGAGAAATAAAATCATTTTCCAATAGGTATTTTTTGGTGGCTATTATTTCCTTTTTAAAACCATATCTGATCGCAATACTATCTGCTTCATGCTCACGCTCTCGCTTGTATTGATCAGAAATAGAATATCGGATACCATAGGCAATCATTCCCAAATTAGAATGATTTTCATAATCAATCATATGGCCAAGTTCATGCGCAAACCAACCCCTCAACACTTCTTCGGGCAAATCAGCAACATTTAGTTCGCCAGAATCTAAAACCCTCTCAGCAACATCCAATCTATACCCTCTTTTCGTACCAAAAACCTGGCTGAAATCAATCACTGGTTGTGCCTGCATCGTAGAACCGGCCAGACGCTTTTGAACTACTTCAAATCCATAGCGATGAAGTGTTTTGTATTGCTGCCAGACTTCCAGAAAGGCATTTTTAATTTTTCCATTGATTCCTGAAGAGAAGGCAAGCGAGTTTTTGACCTTAGAGTTTTCATTGTCAGATTTAAGAGAAAACATTGCTAAAACTGTTAGAAATACTAGACCTATATAAACTTTGTAATTGTGTTGCATTATCCTTTAAGGTACAAAGAACATACCAGCGATGCCAGAAGAAGAAATTAGAAAGAATCCGGTTTTTGGTTTAGAATTAATTGACTATCAATTAAAATCTTGATATTAATATTTCTAAAATCATCCTTTTTAGAGCTCAGTAACTCAATTCAAAATTGAAAAGGGAGATATTTCATTTACTTATCAAACATTAAGTATTACCAAAAAAAGCCCAAGTTTTAAAACCTGGGCTTTCTAATATTCAACTTATTTAAAATTAATTCGAATTACTTCCGATGTTTCCTTGGGCAACAACTACTCCAAGTTCATCCATAGAAAGGTGCACATTGATATAACCGTTAAATTCTAACAATCCATCAAATGTAATGGCTGTCATGTCATCTAAAGCAACAATATTTGTCATACTCATACCGGTGGTTCCATTGACTGGATTAAATGTGAATTTAAAACCTCCACCCATATCAGCAGTATTTTCATGGATATGAACCGGATGACTACTTCCTACAATCGTATTTTGAACTTCCAAAATAGCTAAGGTAGATCCATTTGCGCGCTCTTTGAAGGTGGCTGTTCCATTGATGCCTGGGACATCTTTTTCAGCCAAAACATAGGTTTTTGATTCTCCGGTCAATTCATTTTGTCCAATATCACCTTGCGCAACTAATGTCCCGAGTTCTTCGGCAGAAAGGTGTACATTAATATATCCGTCAAAATCCATAATATCCTCATAGCCAACCATCATACCGTCATCAAGCATAGAGAAGTTAGTTTGGCTCATTCCTGTCATTCCATTAACTGGATTAAAAGTGAATAAAATACCACCTCCTTCATTGGCTGTATTTGCATGAATATGAGCAGGGTGAATTCCGTTATCAGGGGTATTCATCAACTCGAGTATTGCCAATGCTTCCCCATTCATTCGCTCTTTAAATGTAGCCGTTCCACTGATTCCATCCACATCCTTCTCACCTAATACAAAGCTTTTTTCTTCTCCTGTCAACTCATTTTCACCTATATCCCCTTGAGCAACCAGAGTTCCTAATTCGTCTGCAGAAAGGTGAATGTTTATATATCCATCAAATTCTAATAATTCATCATATGTAATTTGTGTATTATCGTCCAAAGATGAAATATTAGTAACACTCATTCCGGTAGAACCATTAACAGGAGTAAATGATACGGCAATAGCACCTCCTTCTGCTGAGGTATTAAAATGTATATGTCCAGGATGCATTTCACCATCGGGAGTCCCTGTCAGCATGATTTTAACTAGGGTCTCATCATTAATTCGCTTGCTAAACGTTGCTGTTCCGCTAATACCGGGTACCGCTACAGTTCCAAGATTATAAGTTTTAGATTCTCCTGTTAGTACATTTTCTCCAATATCACCTTGGGCGACTAGAGTCACTAAATCGGAGCTTGAGGCATGCACGTTGATATATCCATCAAAATTAATTAGCTGTGAATAGGAGATAGGCGTTCCATCATCCAAGGTGCTTACAGTAACACTGCTCATTCCCGTTCCTCCCATAACAGTACCAAGTGTTAGTGCAATATCTCCGCCTTCTGCTGCCGTATTAAGGTGAATATGCGCAGGGTGCATTGCTCCGGAAGAAGTTCCCGAAAGCATTAAATTGATAGTTGTAGTATTATCATCATTCTCAATAAATTCAGCTTTTCCAGAGATACCCGGATTGGAAACAGATGCAAGATTAAAGATGGAACTGGATCCTGTCGGCATAGGTATAGGATCTATTTTGTCATCGCAGCTAATGAAAATAAGAGAAAAGATAAATAGTATTCCTCCCATTAAAAGTTTTGAATAATTCATTTTCGTAAGGTTAGTTAAAATTATAAACCAGTAAAGCTTCCAATTTTATTGGTCGCGTTATCAGTTACGAAGTGACTATTCGCTTTGGATTTAGGGAAAGTAAATATTTTTGTAATTATCTGATTTCAAGGAGTAATTGGGCAAAAGAAAATCCAAAGCCATATCTGACTTTGGATAAAATCTTAGGTTTGATTCGGATGTAAAACCTTGAAATAAATTACGCCCTAGGTACTAATAATTAAATGAATTGAATTAAGGAGAAACAATAATAGGTAACTGTGCTTCAAATAGGTCAGCAAATTTTTTACTACTCATTATATGACCTTGTTTCCTAGCTTTTTCTGCTAGTTGGTTTCCCCATTTGGCAGCAGCCATCCTTTGTAGAGGAGTACCATGGTGTCCGGGATCTCCGAATTCACAATCGCCTAGAAGGAAAAAAACCTCAAGAAATTGTTGAACTCTTTTCCATTGCATGCTAGCTCCGCGTGCATGGGAAAGATAGTAGGCTGCATAAGCATCTGCCATTAACTCAACTCTTCTGGAAGCCTCAGCGAGATCAGTTGTAGGACTATCAACAATATTTAGTTTAAACTGGATTTGATGGGCAAATTCATGAGCCAAAATAGCCTTAGGAGCTATATCATTAAAGCCCAAAGCAGCAAAACCTTCCAAAAAACCATCTCCCAAAATAATTTTATTCGGAAGATCTTCTCCCATAAAATTCAAACCTTCCAGGGCCAAGGCATTTAAAGTAAAATTAGGATGATCACCATTTCTATATTCTGGGAAAGTTTCCAATAAAAACGAAATGGCATCTGCTAAATTTTCCGCACTTTCAGGGCTTAAGCCAAAAAAATCGGTGTATGTCCTGATTAGTTTTTCTCTTTCCAGAAGTATATTTCCATGCATTGCAGTCAAAACAATATCATTAGAAGGAATATCCCAAAAGCGTTTCAAATCTTTAAAGGTCTTATTCACAGATTGAGTAAATTCTCCATCCTTTCCGAAATATTGATCTCGAGTATTATTTTCAAAAAGAAGTGCATTATAGGTCGGCAAAACATACATTAAGGTGAGTTCTGCAAAATTTCTAGAAACACTACTCCAATCTGAATTTTCTTCCTCTAGCCATTCCGTATAATCCGTCGGTCCACAAGGAGATGGATTGACTACTTGTAAAACCCTTTCGACTATTTCCAGATAATTGGGTCCTGAATTGGCTCCCAAGCCCTTCATTCGGGCCGATTCTGATCCATTTTTTAATCTAGAGTTCGTTCTTATTAGTAGCTCCCCAAGTTTTGAAAAATCTTGAATAGTTTGGCTTTCATTTCTTTCTGTATAAAGTAATTCTGGAGCAATTGGATCAATTTTTTCACTTGGCTCTAATTCGCAAGATGTAAGAATCATAAAAGACAGAGCGAAAAATCCAAATATGATTCTTTTTAGTTTTTTGGGATTGGTCATTAGATTTTGAAGTAAAGACACTTTTAAAAAAACTCTAAAATAAAAAAGGCACTTAGAAAATACTTAATGCTTTTTTTAAGGTACGAAATGTATAATAATTTATTTGAAATACATATTTATTAATTCAATAGATTTCAAAAAAATAGAAAAACCTTCTTTTTTACCGATCAAAATTCCAAATCTTCATCAACCAGGTCAAGATATGGCTATAATGGTTTTTGATTATTCTTATAAATTCGTAGCTAAAAAATCACTTCACTTGTTTTGAGAAAATAGAATAAACGATTGAGAATAGGTTAAGACCTGAGAAATTAGTCTTGTTTATAACACTCAAAACCAGCTAGCAGATAGAAACGAGTTAGTAAGCAAAAAGTAAAATTAGTATGAGTAAACTGCTAAGTAACAGAAACCCCGACTGCAGCAAGGGGATCATTTGAAGTAATTGCCAAAGAGGTAACCAAATAAAGAACGACACCATCTGATTCAGAGAGATATTCTTCTTTTACATTGCCGAAGTAATCACGGACCTCACCAAGTTTCTCCCCTATTTTTACCTTTTGCTCCAATTGAACAGCAGGATACCAGCAACCATCGGCAGTGGCTGTAGTCACCAACATTTTATCCAAAAACTCCACTTTTGAATGTATTACCTCTCCTGAAATCACATGTAAGGATCGAAGGACATTCAAAACAGCAGATTTATATTCATTAACTTCTGAAACACTCCAGCGACCACATTGTCCCAGTTCTGCCAAAAAACCAGGAGTACCAGCTTTGGCAGCAGCTCCGATTGACCCATTTTCAGAAACTGAACCTACCACATATGGAAAGCCAAGTAGGGCAGATGCTAAACGGGAGTGTTCAACTTGTTCCTTATTTCCCAGTTTTGAATATATCACAAATGGAACCAGGCCCTCATGGATATCTCCTCCATGAAGATCCAAATAGAAATCAGCTGCTTGCTGAAATTGATGCACTTCATAAGCAATTCGTTCACTTACTGTTCCAGTGGCTTTACCAGGGAAAACACGATTTAGATTCTTCCCATCAAATGGTCCGTAATATTGCATTCTTGCAAGAAAAGCCGCTGGATTAACCGGATGGATAATCAGGATCGTTCCTGAAACTTCTGCAGGATCAATTTCTTTGGCCAATTGAATTGCAGTCTCAATACAAGGATATTCCCCACCATGCACCCCAGCAGTGATCAAAATCGCTTTCCCAGGTTTAGCCCCCTGAATAAAGGTAAAGGGCATTTCTACAGAAGTACCTGGAACAGGGATGAATCCCCGTACTTTTGTATTTTCTTTTGTCTCTTTGCTTTCAGATAAGTGATTTTGGATTAATTGAATCATGATTGATTTTGATTTAAGAAGAAATTTAAAAAAATCAGATGGATTTTTGAGCAACCAAATCAAATAACATCCTTTGCCTGTTTGAATACCGAATTTAGCTTTGAGTGAAAATATGGCTTGCGTTAAAAGCATTAAGGAAGATTTCTAATAGAAGCTGTCTTTTGAAGTTAAATGGATCTACTTCTATTGAAATGGATGGCATGAAAAGTTTAATGAATAAATCAAAAAATGAAATGTAATTCGAGTACAAAACCTATTGATGCAGAATTATGGTACTCCCTACGATCATGTGTATTATTTAAATAGGATGATAATTGCTCCCAGAGCAGTGAGCACCAAAATCATTTTTCTGAAAAACGCTTCATTGATCCTTTTTACAATGTTGATACCAATGACAAAACCCACAATAATGCCTGGAATTAGTTTCAAATCCAGTAGTAATGTTTCTTTTGAAATAGTTTCCCAGACAAAAAAATGAAGAGGTAATTTGAGAACATTGATAATCAGAAAAAGCCAGGCAGCGGTACCTATAAAGTGATTTTTGGGCAGTCGCATGGCAAGAAAATAAATATTGGAAATCGGGCCAGCCAAATTACCTACCATAGTGGTAAACCCTGCCAAAGTTCCGATTCCACTGGAAAATGCCCAATGCGTAGGCACTGTTTTCTCCTTCTTTTGATCCCACCAGATAATAACTGCCAAAATCAGGAAGATGAGTATAACCATCCCATATTTAAAGGCTTTCTCAGGGAGATCCATTCCCACCCAGCTTCCCAGCATAATTCCTAAAATCATCCAAGGAAGGAATTTAGCGATATAGCTCCATTGGGTATGTCGGTTGTAATAAATCACAGCAAACACATCTGCCACTACCAAAAGTGGTAAAACGATTCCGGTGGATTGTTTGGTTTCAAAAGCAATAGCCATAAAAGTGACATTGATAATGGCAATTCCTTTGATACCAGCTTTAGACATACCAATCACAAAAGCAGCTAAAAAACTAAGAATCCAAGAAGTAGTACTGATCTCTGAAATTAAAGCAAAATTCATAGGTTGGGGTCAAAAGCAACGGACTAAACTATTTCAAATTCCCAAACATAAAAAATATTAGCCCTGCGAACTGCGAAAGAATATTTTTTGAAAAAGTCCATATTTAAGAACTTTCCAGTCCTTTTCAATGCAGTATGCTATTCAACTCCATTTTGTAAGAAAGCCAATAAATCTGCCATTTCCTGAGGGGACATGCTATTTTCAAGTCCTTCCATCATCAGGGAAGTTCCTAAAGATCGAAAAGCTTTGATATCGGATTTATTGATTGTTACACTTTCTCCGCCTGTTTTTTTAATTGTAATATCCTGGTCAGTTTCGTTGTCAACAATCCCCACATGAACGATTCCTACATTAGTTTCCAGACGGTGATTGATATACTTGGTGTCCACTGCAGCATTCGGGTCAAGGATATCATGAAGGTTAGTTTCTTTGCTTTTTCGGCTAATTTCTGTCAAAACTGGGCCTACCTCATTTCCAATTGTTCCATAGATATGGCAATTCGAACAGATATTCTCAAATACTTTAGCCCCTTGCAAAACAGACCCTTCCAATGCTAGTGCAAGCTTCATTTGGTCAATCGCTTCCTTTCGATTTGTAACACCTGAGTCAGTAAACAATTTCTCAGCCCGACGTTTTGTTTCTTCATTATCTGTCCACCATAATAATGTTCTTCTCCGTTCCAAATCAAAATTCATTTCGCCAATATTGATGCTTCCATCCTCCAAACCCGTAAGCAGTGCGTCATGATGCATTTCAATGTAAAGTAAGAGATCGCCGGCATATCTTCGAGTTTGCGGACTCAACTCTTGCCACATGCTTACAATTTTTTCACCAATCTCTTTTTCGTTGTATGTTGAAAGCTGACGCAAAGCATTCTCCTGAAGTTTGAGGGGCTCCGTATTTTTTAAACATTTAAAAAGAACTTCGGATTTTACCTGGTAGGGAAGGAGCTCAATCAGAGCAAGTTGTTGCAAACGAATACTGTCCTGCAAGGATTTGTCAGATACTTTTGTTAGGGCTGTTTGGCTTAATTGAAGAAATTCTGGGGAGGTGGGAAGTTCGAGTTTTCTTCGAAGGATTGCTAATTCAGAGATCAAACCCAGATCTCCCGATTTTTCTAGATTTTGAATATATGGCTCAAGTGATTTTCCTTTTATTTCCATCACACCAAAAGTGAACTGTTTGATGATTTGCTGCTTGGCGCTCATCTGAATGCCTGAATTTTCCAAAGCTTGAAGGATATTTTTAGCGTCACTTTCTGTTCTGTTTGAGGATAAAGCCAGGGAACTAAGAAACTGATCCGGGATTTGAGGTGAAGGATTTGCTAGAAGGTTAGTTAGTAATTCAGTTCCATAATAACCAGATGCCAAAGTAAGTGCAGCAATATTCCAATCATCTGAAGGAAGTTTTGCTGCATTTTGAATTCCATTCAATATTTTTGTTTTAAGCTCGGAAAGTCTTTCTGGCTTTAAAGTAGATAGTGAAAGCGCCGCCTGCATTCGAACCCGACTATCAGAATCGGATAAAAGCTCCAAACTTACCAATGCTAATTCTGGATTTAAGTTTATTTGTTGCTCAGCAATCACCAAGGCACTTTCCCGGATATTGGGAGAGGCATTCTTTAGGGCAGTTAGTAAGGATTCCTCCTCTAGTTCGTCTTTTAGGTTTAAAATCCATAAGGAATGTAGCTTGGCAAATTCGTTGGCTGTACTCAATCCTGTATTTAATTGTTCAATTGTTTCATCTGATAAGTTTTGGTCCATCAAAAGACGATGGGCAGTTTTCCTAACCCATTGATTCGAATGTCCTAAACTCTTTACTAGTCCGTCCTGTGTATTGAATTGACCCAAATCGAAAGCTTGATCAACTCCCTCTTTTGAAATCTTGTAAACCCGTCCCTGATCTTTTCCGGCCTCCAGATCTAAGGTTCTTTCTATATCATCCGGGATCCATTCGGGATGTTCAATCACTTGGCGGTGCATATCCACCACATATATGCTTCCATCCGGTCCTAAACTCATATTTACAGGACGAAACGAGCGATCGGAGCTTGCCATAAAATCCCGTTTTTCTAATAATCTCGAAGCAGTAAATGCAGAACCATAAGATTTGATTTTATCCACATGGATCAGGTTGAGTACCACATCAGCCACCCAAACCGTTTTGTTATAGTCTTCTCCAAACGCACTACCTCCATAATAGGTAATGCCACAAGCTCCAGAAAAGTATCCTGATTGCTCTGGATGATTCACCCGTGATTCCTGTTCTCCAATCGGATAAATACGCGCTAGGCCATTCTCTTCATGGTCGGAAATATTTTCAAGAGTATGTCTTTTCAAAGTTTGCCTTCCTTGTATATATCGATCTGGAAATACCAATTGAGAGATATGCTCTAGATTGTGAGTTTCAAATACTCGCCCATAATCGTCCATTGCAAGTCCAAAACCGCCGGAAGATTCTCCCAATCGTTCCAGACTTTTTGTTTCCAAATTGAATCGAAAATCCTGTCCCCGTAAATCCAATTCACTTTCTTGATCATCCCACCAATAGGGTTTACCATCATTTCCCCCATTGGCCGCATATATCCAATTGTCCAGCCCCATCGTGAGGCCATTGTAATTGTGCTGTAGATTACCGGTGGAAAAACCTCCCATCAGCGTATCTACTTTTTCAGGCTTATAATCTTGATTGTCATCTTGAACAAAAAGTAAATAAGGGGGAGCGGCCACAAGTACCCCTTTTTTATAGGGCATAAATGAATTGGCAAGCTGTAGGTTTTCAATAAATACAATTTTATCATCATAGACCCCATCCTTGTTTTTATCTTTTAATACTAAGATTCGACTTTGCTGATCCTCGAAAGGGTAGCCCGGCATTTCCAAAACTAGGGCATCACCTAATTCATTAAACTCCAAGTCAACTGGATCTCTTATCAGTGGTTCGATAGCTACTCTTTCCAGTATAAACCCAGGTTCAAGTTGAAAACCTTCCAGTACTGGTTCCTTATTACATGAAAAAAACAAAAGCCCAGCGCTTATAAATAAAAACTGAATAAGAACAGGGAACAATCGTTTCATAGGTGCAAATCGGGATTAAATAGGGAATAGGAATCGTAAATCCTGCTTAAAATAATAAATTTTAGAGGAATTTAAGCTCGTCGCTAAGAGATAGAATACTGCTTTTTTGATTCAGGAAACAGATAATTCTCCAAAAGGAAATACAAATAGGCTCTTACTCCATTTACAATTTAAAACTCCGAAAACGAATTAAATCATTCCGCTTTTGCCCTAACTTAGTTTGTGTCACTCTTCAAAACAATTAGATTGATTAACAATCCAGAAGCGAAACTTTTAAGCTTTTAAGTACCTCTGAGAGTTCTAATCTGACTTTAGAACCTTTGAGAGTTCTTAATCTTAATCAAGTAAAAATATAGTAAATCAAAGCAAAAATCAGAATTTAGTACCTCTGAATGTTCTAATTCTTGTTTAGTACCTTCAGATGTACTATATTTAATCATGATAAGAAGAGACATACATGCAGTGATTACTGGAGATTTGGTCAATTCCACTGCGATCACAAAAGATTATCATGATGTATTATATAGAATAGCCGATGACATTCAAGCCTATCAACTCAAAGATTTCAAGTTTGACATCTACCGGGGGGACAGCTTTCAGGCTCTGGTAAGCGATCCTAATAAGGCTTTATTGATCAGTATTATTATGAGATCAGGTCTTCGAAGGTATTCCAATGGTACCTCGATTGCTGATGCCTGGGACGCCCGGGTATCCGTGGGAATCGGAGAAATATCATCAGATCCCAATGGGAAACTTGGACAGCTGATAGGAGAGGCCTTCGTACGATCCGGAAGAGGATTAGAGACCATGAAAAAAGAAGGTCTTCGACTTAAAATCACCACTGGAGAAGAACAAATTGACCGGGAATTTGAGTCTACCTGTCCTTTAGCTGATCATATCATCAGTAGGTGGACCACAAGTCAGGCAGAGGCAATTTATTTAAGCCTGCTTAAAGGAATCACACAAACAGAAATAGGGGAGGAATTAAACCAAACACAGCGGGTAATCAGCAAAAGATTAGAATCAGGAAATTTAGAAAGCCTCTCTAATTTTTTTAACCGCTTCAAAGAAATCATAACATGGAAATTCAGCAACTAGACCTTCTGTTTAGACTTATTTTAGCACATCTTTTAGCTGATTTTGTTTTCCAAACAAATGCCATGGTGAAAGGAAAGAAGGAGGGAGGTCCTGTCTCTGCTCAATTTCTCTTGCACCTGATCATTGTTGCTGTTTTGACATATCTTTTCTTAGCCGATTGGTCCAATTGGTGGGTACCAATTACAATAGGATTGGTTCATGGCTTAATCGATTGGTTAAAAATCAGGCTAAATAAAGATACTTTAGGAGTCTATGTCGCAGATCAGATAGCCCATCTTGCCAGTCTCATTTTTCTCTGGTTACTTTTAACCAGTCAGAGTATAGTGGATATAATCAACTCAGGAGTATTTGAATGGAATTCAAATTTCCAATTGATTCTCATCGCATATATTATAGTGGCACTTCCATCAGGCATTTTGATCGGGTATCTTACCAAGCCATGGCAAGAGCAACTCAGCAAAAAAAAGAAGGATGAAAGCTTGAAAGACGCAGGAAAATGGATCGGAATCATAGAGCGAATCCTTATCCTGACTTTTATTCTACTTAATCAATGGCAACCTATAGGTTTTTTATTGGCAGCCAAGTCAGTTTTTAGATTTGGAGATTTAAAGAAAGCAAAAGAGCAAAAGAAAACAGAGTATATTTTAATCGGAACATTAGTAAGCTTTACCCTCGCTATTTTTATAGGATTGCTAACTCAATTGATTATGCGCTGATTTCAATTATTCTAATTTGAAAACCCATGAAAAAAATAATCCTTCCTCTTTTTTTTCTCTTTAGCTTTTTAGCTGTGGCTTTGCCGGTAATGTCTCAGAATGCCAGTGCGATACTTCGAGAATCAAATGCAAGATTTTCGATGCTTCAGGATTTTTCAGCTGAATTTGTCTTTAGCATTGAGAACCCAACTAGATTGAATTCCAGTATATCTAAGACCGGTATGCTATTTTATTCCAAGGGAAAGTATGTCATAAAAATGCCAGATCAAGAGATATATACCGATCGAAAAACTTTGTGGATTCATTTACCTGAAGAAGAAGAATTAAATATTATGGACTTCGACGAAGATGAAGGAATAGCAATAAATCAAATTTTTAAATTTACAGAAGGACAAGAGACCAAAGGTCAATACGAAGGCCAACAACTAATCGGTGGAAGAACTTTTGATCAAATAAGCTTTCTTGTATCAGATCCCAATTTTGACTTTAACCAAGCCATGATTTGGATAAATACCGAGTCAAACCTGATGGAGAAAATAATAATAACCAATCGAAGGCAAACAAATACTACATACGAATTTTCAAACATTATCATAAATCAAGGACTTCCTGAAAGCACTTTTGTTTTTGATACCAGTAATTTTAAAGGGGATATTTTCGACGAAAGGGAAGGTAATTGAACAAAGGATCAATTAAAAAAGCGAGAAGAGGAAGTTGAAATAAAGGAACAATTTCAAAAAAGAAATCCTTTTTTTACTAGCTAGCAAATTAATCCTACTATGAAAATTGTTTTGATCTTACTCGGAATAATCTTTTTAATACGTTCTGTAGCTATTTGCCATGAAAGGACATCGAAATCTATCCCTAAAAAGTCCTGAAAAAGTAAAGCTCTTTCAAAATCCGCAATTCTAAGAAACTTTATTCACTCCTGTTAAGCTTAGTTCTAATAGCTATAGAAGTGCTTCCAGCAAAGGATTCTCCGTACTGGTTGGATAAATTTTTGGCGGAAATTATCTAAGTAAAAATTATCCATGACTTTGCCTGTCGCTATATTTTTGGAAGATTCAATAACAAGAAGGCTTCATTATCACAAAAGTAGGTAGGCAAATGATAAAAAATACGGAGGAACTGGCAGAGGCCTTTGAAAACAAAAATGCGGTGTGCCAATTGAAGGAGTTTACGAAGACCCGCCTGGCAAATATTGTATGCTTTTGGCTTATTAATATTAGAAATCGAGTGGCTATAATACAGCGCGTATGAAGAAAGGTTGAATAAAACTCAAATTCTGTACTTTAATAATTTTAAAACCTTTTTATCTTTTTCAAAACCTAGAAAAAAACAAGGTTAATGATGTGGATCATTTTATTTACTGATGTAGATCATTTAATTAGTTAAGTGTTATTAATAATTTGAAAATGCTATTAAAAAACTTATTGTCAATACTTTAGCATTATGAAAAATCATTATAATTTTGTCCAAAAACCTCTTTCATTATTGATAGGTTTACTATTGTCCAGTATATTTTTTGGATGCCAGCAAGACTCAATTGACTTAGCTCAAGATCCTATTGATTTAAAAGTAAACTCGGATATTGATATTAATGCAAGAAAAAATAATCTGGAGGAAGCGTTTTCTTTACAATCAACACTCGATGGAGGAGCTACCTATGAAATAGCATTACCTATATTTTGGAATTCTATTCCTGATGGTCAAAGAGTTATGTTTGTATATGCTCATGGCTATGTTGACCCTGGAGAACCTATAGAATTACCTTCAGATCTTATTCCTGATGGATTGGGAGGAGCCGTGGCCATCAAAGATATTATTCTTGAAAAAGGAGGTTATGCCTCTACCAGTTATAGAGACAATGGGCTGGTAGTCCTTGATGCCATCAAAGATATCAAGGAGTTAAAAATGACTATTGATGAATTCTTTGCCGATCCTGAAAACCCTGCTTTGCCGTATGATGCTATTTTTCTTGTCGGGCCTTCAGAAGGTGGCATGATTACCGTCCTTACTATTGAGCAGAACCCGGGGATGTTTGTAGGTGCAATAGCAACCTGCTGCCCGATTGGAGATTTTTATAAGCAATTACAATATTATGGCGATGCCCATGTATTATTTAAATACTTTTTCGGACCAAGTATCAAAGGTATTAATCTTGGCAGCCCAAAAGGAGTTTCAAAAAATACCATGAAAGCTTGGAGGAATAATGGGCCCTTATATTTAGCCATTAAACAAGAGTTGGAGGATGATTACCAATATAATGGGGGGAATAAGATCAGGCAATTTTTAAATACCTCGGGGATAGGGGAACATGTAGACAGATCGAATCATCCTGCTGTAATCAATGCCATACTTGAGGTATTAAGATTTCCAATAATGGCAACAAACGATGCCATTGAAAGGCTAGGAGGAAGTCCATTTAACAATAAAATCCCAAAAAGAATCTATGAAGGATCTGACAATGACAGAAAGTTAAATTTAACAGTTGAAAGAATTAAAAGATCTGAATGGGAGGCATCTGCTCAAAACGTAGCTAATTTTTATGAAACAAGCGGTAATTTATTGACGCCCCTTGTAACTATGCATACAGAGTTTGATCATGTTTCATTGTTTTGGCATCAAACTTATTATGCGGCTAAAGTTGGAGGGGTTTGGCCCTCCTCTTTATTATATCCTATAAAAATTAACCAACGATATGGCCATTGTAATTTTACAAAAGATGAACTATTGGGAGCAATTGATGCGCTTTTAATATTATTGCAACAATCGTAATTCTGAATTGAGGCTTTGTAAACCAAAATAAAAATAATCCCCTACTACATTTAAAAAGATAGTTTGGGATTATTTGGTTTTTTTATTGAAACAGATACAACTTCTTAAACATGGTTTGCTCGCCATTGATTAAAAAGAATTAACAATCGAAATATTACGTTAGTGAACTTGGTAGTTCATGTCAAGATTTCGTGAGTTGAATAATATAAAAACTGACCCTATCTCTCTAGCATCAACTAAATTGGTTTAGTTAATTATGAAAATAAATTAGTAAACAACTTGTTCAGATTACTTTTGCTTATTACTAATTAAGAGTTTTGTTTGCAGGAAGAAGGTGGTTTCCTATTGGTTGGGCTTCATTATTTTATCATGATTTTTGCATTTTTTTTCACCAATTACTCATACCTATTCATTAAGCTAGAGTAGGTTAGTTAAACTCTTTGGTCAGGCTTTGAAACAGTAAGAAAAGTGCGAATACGAATGAGAAGAAAACCGAAATAGCTGGGAAGATGAAATAAAAGTTAATTAAAGCTCTAAGGCTAAAGGTATTCCTTTTACTAATTACTTTTTGAGGTATAATGCTCCTTATGAAATGATGAATCGTAGAAATGAGATTATCATTTAATTGGAAGATATAAGCATTAATTAACAGGATAATTAAAAATAACGTCTCCAGTCAAATATGATTCGCATACCCAGATTCCATACAGGTTGTAATTCCGGAGTAAGTTCTCCTATTGGCGCTATGACAGAAACATTTCGAGGCAGATCAATGCCAGTAGTAAATTGTATAATCATACTTGAACTTTGATTCTTTGAAAAAGTACGAATAGGATTATACTCCAAAATTGGAAATTCAAATTTTGTAGATGAGTAAGAAAGAAATAATGTTCCATTATCACCAGGGACCAACAAGCCCGTTTCCTTTTCTCCATAAAAACTAACTCCGACTTCCCTTCCTAATACAAATTGAAACCTACCAATAGGAGTCGCGATACCTGACTGCCACGGAATGAGTCCTCCATTTGCAGAAGTTACTGCCATTTTTGTCAATGTATTAGGTGATGTCAATGCTAGGATCGGTCCCAAAACCAACATATCGCCCGGGATTAACCAAAAAGGTAACCGAAGTCTAAAAGCATAAGCTGATCGGCCTGGGATTGCAGAGGGTACCGCTCCTTGAGGAATTGTTCCTACATTATTTGAAAACTTGTTTGAAGTAGAAGCATCCTGTCTGAAACCTCCCTGGATGAAGATCAAACCATCCCCAGATCTATTCAACACACCATCTAGCCCAAGACCTAAACGAAAATTAATTTCAAGTCCTCCTGAAGCACCAGACGTACTTTGTTCTTGACCAAAGCCACCAAGTACCCAACCACCATTTAAAGAAGATGAAACTCCATAAAACAATCCCATCTCAGATCGATAACGCGGAATTTCACCAATTCCTTCAGCCATACCGGGCACTGGCGTTTTCAACAAAACCTCAGGTAGATAATCCATCCAATCCATTTTATCTGATGTAAATAAGCCCGTTTTATTGATTCTTTCCGGCATCAAAAAATTCTTACATACATTCAATGTATCAGGTGAATTAAGTGAGGATAAAATATCCGATTTATAGTCTAATTCCCATTCACCTGTCGCAGCCATGATAAGCTGTTCAATACTTAGTTTTACACTTTCAGCTGCAAACTCGACATCTTCCTGACGCATAAAAGCATCGCCTAAAGAAATGAATCTTTTTCCATCCCAAGTTTGAATCTCAAGACCTTTTTCATTGTAATAATCGTGAGTTCCTTTTCTAACTGCTGAAGCCCCCCATGTTCCTGCAATATGTCCAGCGGCAAAAGCATCTTGAAGGAAGTGCAGTGCAAAAGCTTCGTCTGCAAAAGCCGAAAGGATTAGTTGTGATCTTTCATCATTTGTTAAATTTTCAGTTGCATAACGAGCTGCCTTATTCATCGCAGTCATATGAAACCAAGAGTAACCACCCAAAGCATTCACGGGTTGACCGTTAGTCAAACAATCCGTTAGATACTCATCTACGTTCATATTTACATCATTACGAGCTAATAAGAAATGTACATTATTTGAACTTGCCCTTAAAGCATATTCTTCATCAGCACGTTGAAGCCTAATATCGGAATCTCTTAAAGCATTTATCCGATCACTTAAGTTTTTAGATTCATTGATTTTAACTTCGAGTCTTGCTGAGATTTCTGCTACTTCCAATATCCAATCAGAATGCAATATTATTTCCATCATTTCAAAAGGGGAGCAACTATGATCTCCAGCTATGCCAGCCCATGTTGCAAAATCCAATTGGCTTGGTTCCAAACCTTGGTTTGGGTTAATTACGAATTCTGAAAGTCTGTCAGAATTTCCTTTCCGAGCTTCAGACCAAAGCTCATCCAAAGCACTACGCATTTCGGCTGATAAACTCTGGATAGCAAAAAAAGAAATAAATCGATGTTCTGGAAGTAACCAAGCAGATGCATGATGACTCGTCAGAAATATTAAAAGTAAAAGGGGAACACGAAAAGTTAATTTTCTCATGATAAGGATGGTCTACAATGTATTCCAAATTATGAAATTGAATTTAGATGAAAGGGAAATCAAGACAATTGACATCAGTCACCTGTCGATAGAACATTTTTTATTTTAGAAATAGCCATTTCGAATAATTTAAAAAAAATTATGATGCTATCCCTATTCAAAACAAACAATCTAACAAATTTCAAATTGAAAAAACCTGATAATTAATTGACACCTTAATTTGATTTTAATCAAGTTATCACTTTTGTAATCTTTTACTTTTTAAGTCATAATGCTCTTTACGAAGGGGTTAATAATAAATAGAATTGAAATTTGCGAGTAAATAAATTTGATGGAATTACTTTCTTTATTGTAGTACAACCATTTCATAAAACGAAGCCCGTCACACAGAAGCTGACCAATCAAACACATGGAATTCTTCCTTATAGATTTGAAGTCTTTGGAGAAACTCAGAATTATCTACAAGCTATTGTTTTATGGCTTTCTCGAAAGATAAATATCGATAAAAATAGTAGTTTGCTTTATGTAGTAAAATCTCAACTCAACTATTCAACAATCATGCAGATCAAAAGAAGGGATTTTGTCAAAATTCTTGCACTTGCAGGGATTTTACCGGAACAATTTTTACCCCTACAAAACCTTGGAATGAATTCTATAGATAGGAATGATCCATCGGCAGACAATTTAAAGTCTATGCCGATACCTGGGAATATTGACAAAGTCTATGACGAAGCAATTGTGCATGATGGGTTAATTATTACCCGCAATTGGAATGAGGCCTCTTTCGAAGCACTTCAAAAATCCGGTTATACCGGTTTCAACGCTTCTTTAGATTCAGGCAATTTAGCCAATGCGCTAAAAAACCTGAACGAATGGCAGAATCGCATTAAAGAAAATCCTGGCCGACTGGTTCTGGCAAAAAGCGCTGAAGATTTCATCAATGCGAAGAAAGAGAAGAAAGTGGCTGTAATGCTGGGTTTTCAGAATTCTACGATCATCGAAAACTCAATTGATAATCTGGATACGCTCTATAAAGCCGGGACTCGCTGGATGCAATTAACCTACAACGAACGTAACCTGTTGGGAGATGGCTGTACCGAACGAACCAATGCCGGTCTTTCCGATTTCGGAATCGAGGCTGTCGCGCGCATGAATGAGCTGGGGATTATCATAGACCTCTCGCATTGTGGCGTACAAACTACCAATGATGGTATCAAATTCAGCAAAACAGGGGCTTCTATCAATCATTCTATGTGCGAAGCATTGCACAAAAATCACCCACGTGCAAAAACAGATGAACAGATTCGAGCCATGGCAGACAAAGGTGGGGTGATGGGCATTATCTGTTTAGGTTATATGATTGGACCAAATTTAGGCATTGACACCACCCTGGAAACTTATGTTGATCATATAGCACATGCTGTCAAAATTGGCGGGATTGATCATGTTGGCTTGGCATCTGACTTTGCAATCCAAGGGCTACAGGCTTCAGGAGCAACGAGAGAAAATTGGTACGTGCCTCGCCTGACTCGTTTTAAACCATCTTATAAAGTACAATGGCCTCCATGGATTCCTGAACTTGATACAACAGATCGATATCGTCACGTAGTGAGGTTATTAGACAAAAGAGGCTTTAGCACAGGAGATATTGAGAAAATTCTTGGACAAAACTGGCTGAGATTTTTTCGGGAAACTTTAAAGTCCTGATCTTCTATTTTGCGCTTTTGAAATCAATTTCCAAACCCATTTTTCCTAAACCTTTCCTCATGCAACATTCAATTATTTTAATTCTTCTGGCTTTCACTGGATTGACAGGATTCAGCCAATCGAATCCATCAGACAAGATCATTTACGATGTAGTATTTCGGGAGAACTTAGCAGGCACATATGAAAAATGGAAAACTTCTGATCATAGTTTTGGCTATTTCTATACCTACACCGATAGAGGTCGAGGCCCGAAGTACAGTGAAGAGATCTCGCTGAATCAGCAGAATTTTATTACAGATCAAAGCATAAAAGGCGTCAATTATTTGAATGTAGCGATCGATGAAAGTTTCTCCAGTAAGGATAACAGCGCAACTAGCAAAAACCTGATGGGTACGGCACAAGGAAACTTTAAAGGGGATAAACTCTACTTTCGTTATGATGGCTCGCCCGCGATTTATGAAATTCTTGCGCAGCTCTTGTTGAAATCAGAAACGGGTAAAGTTGATCTTTTTCCCCAAGGCACTGCTGAACTAACTAAAAAACTACCAATCGAGCTTTCAAATGGTACTTCCGTTGAGCTTTTAGTACTAAAGGGATTAGAGCTAGACCCTACTTATATCTGGATGATGGGAGACCAAATGGTTTGTAAGATTTCTGGAAACCTACATATCATAAGACAAGATTTGAATGCAATGCGCTCTGAAATGAAAGCACTGCAAGACGATATTGAAGATAAAAGCCTACTTGAAGTAGCTGAAACCCTGACCCATAAAATGGGTAAACTAGTGATCCAAAACGTGAATGTATTTACTGCAGAAGGAACATTGCTTGCCAATCAAGATGTATTTGTTGAAGGAGAAAAAATTAAGGCTATCCGATCAACTGGGGGAGAGCTAATTGATCAAGATGCTACCCTCATTGATGGCACAGGAAAAACCCTAATGCCTGGTATGTTCGATATGCATACCCACAATGATAAATTTAGAGGCCTACTGCATCTGGCAGGTGGAGTGACTTCTGTCAGGGATTTGGCGAATAATAAGCAATTGAAAAGCCTAGCCGCCCAGTTCGATAGCAATGAGATCATCGGACCACGCATTGTCATTTATTCAGGAATAATTGATGGGCCTGGACCTTTTGCCAATCAACGAAATGCCATTGAAAATCTTGATGAGGGCTTGGCAGAGATCCAAGATTACAAAGACTTAGGCTATCAGCAAATCAAATTATACAGTTCAATCAAACCAAAATGGGTTCTTCCTCTAACAACGAAGGCACATGAACTTGGTATGAGAATCAGCGGACATATACCGGCTTATATGACCGCAACCCAGGCCATCAATCAAGGCTACAATGAGATTCAGCATATTAATATGTTGTTCCTTAATTTTTTATCAGACACGATCGATACCCGAACGCCCTTACGATTCACGATGCCTGCCCAATATGGAGCAGACCTTGACCTTCAATCCCAAGAATATTTGGATTTTATAAAGTTGCTTAAAACAAAAAACATTCTTGTAGACCCTACAGTAGCCATTTTTGAAAATATGTTTGTTTCTCAAGCAGGAGAGCTTAGCCCCACCTATCAAGCTATTGCAAATAGGTTTCCTATCATTGAACAGCGCAGTTTTTATACCGGAGGGATTCCGAAAGAAGGGGCGCAGGTAGCACGGTATAAGGGGAGTTTTGACAAGATGCTCGCGGTAGTGACTGATTTATTTAAGCAAGGCGTTGCCATTGTTCCGGGAACGGATGGATTGCCGGGGTTTTTATACCATAGAGAGCTTGAGCTGTATGTGAAAGCAGGTATTCCGGCAACTGAAGTGTTGAAAATGGCAACCATTAAATCTGCCCAGATTACTGGTGTATCAGATGCTTTAGGTTCTATTGAGGTTGGCAAACAGGCAGATCTTATTCTAGTAGATGGAAATCCACTTCAGAACTTTAGTGATATTCGGAAGATCGAATGGACCATGAAAGGAGGGAACCTCTATTATAGTAAAGAACTCTATAACTCACTGGGAGTAAAAGACTTTAAGTAGTATTTCGGCTACTATTCAATACTTTATCCCACTTAATAGCCTTTCAAATTGAACTTTATTTTAAAATTTTTAAAACATGAAAAACACATATCGTTTGGTTTTAATCCTTGCAGCCATAACCCTGAGCTTTTTTGGATGTGATCAAAAGTCTAAACCAGAAGCAAGTTACGACCCAGAAGCTCGCTTAAAGGAATTGAATATTACCTTACCCACGCCACCAGAGCCTGTAGCCAATTATGTAAACGGGGTACGAACCGGAAACTTGATTTTCCTCGCAGGCAAAGGGCCACGCTATGCCGATGGAACTGAAATCACCGGGAAACTAGGTCAAGATGTATCAATTGAGCAAGGGTATGAAGGCGCACGCCTAACAGCCATCAACCAGCTTGCGGTGTTAAAAGCGATGCTTGGTGATTTAAACAAGGTAAAACGTATCGTCAAAGTATTGGGGATGGTCAATTCAGACCCAAACTTTATCGATCAACCTAAGGTCATCAATGGCTTTTCTGATTTGATGGTAGAAGTGTTTGGTGAGCGAGGCAAGCATGCGAGAGCTGCAGTTGGTATGGCATCCTTACCGAGAGGACAAGCTGTGGAAATTGAATTGGTTGTAGAGGTGTATGAGGACTAAAGCTAAATTCAATTCACTGTTGAATTATTGATTTTCTAAATACTCATTCCGAACCTCAAGATAGTCGTTCTGAAAGCGTAAAAGCATAATCAAATAGGAGAGAAGGAATTACAATTCCCAGAAAAATATAAAAACGTAGCTGCTCCCGAAAGCTGTACGGGACTACGCTTAGTTCTAATCAACATTCTACTCTTAGAGGGGGAATGATTTACGGAATTACAAATTCCTGAGATATGGGTTTGCGAATCCCGAACAGCACGAGCCCACAAGAATAGCGATTATGGTAAATGATTTAGTGATTGCTTGTAGTAGTTCGCAAATAAATTTGGTTATAAACGACTACGAAGTAGTCAAACCATTAATAGCCCCGGGTTTTAACCCGGGGTTTAGAGATTCCCATGTGAACCAACCTCCCGCCCAAAGCCATATTTTGGATTCGTATGTTCATGCGGGAGGATGGAAACGAAGTTCATTTTGTTCCCATTGTATAGATCATCCAAGAGGTTGTGACTTACGGAATTACAAAATCCTGAAATATAGGTTCGGGATTGCATCCCGATAGCAATCGGGACCCGAACAACACGTTACCCATTGGATAACAAGCCAACCTCGACCTGTTTTATTCAATTATCTTTTGCTTAGTTGGAAGATTTAATTTTTCCAGCAAACCTTTCAGATCCATCTATTAGGGTAAGCTCGGTATCTGAAACAATAATTCTCAAATCTTGCATACCTCCGTTTCTATGTCCATCAATAAAGAATTCATTAGCTCCGGTTGGCACCAAAACAACCTTGGATATATGACTTGTTTTAACTGCGTCATCCATAAACATGCCTTGTATTTTGTCCTCTGCATTTATACTTAGGACCATTCCAATGTCCAAAGTTTCAAAGTGAAATCTAACGTGAACGTTTTTAACTTCTTCTCCCTCAACTTTGTAGATATTATATGAGCTAAATTTTCCAGCATGGTTTACAAAATTGGCCCACATTCCTTTTAGTTGTTCTTGCCCTTGCTCTGTGCCTAAAAAAGCTTTCATTTGATCATTTCCAACTTCGGATAAACCATCAAATTGTTGGGTGCTAAATGCTTTGGCAAAAAACAATGCAACTTCACTTTTCTTGCTGTCTTCCTTTGCATCTCTTGAAAAAGAATAGGTGAATACAGACCAATTTTCTTCACCCACTGTTTCCAAATAATACCTATCTCCTTCGCTTTTCAAGGCTAAAGTATGTTCATCATCCAATTGAAACGTTTCGCTTATTTGAGTAAAGTTTCCGGTATTTTGCAGGGGAAGGGGAGAAAGTTCAATAGGTTTTCCAAGAGCCAAGGCAATTAACTTATCGGTAATTTCTCCTTCTACAAAGGATATATTTCCCTGAAAATCATCCGTGACGGGGTTTACAGAAGTGGCATTGGAAAGGATTATGATTTTGATATTCTTTTCTGGAAGCGATCCCATCATAGATGCATATCCAGGAAGTAAACCGCTGTTATAAATCCATTTTTCACCTTCCTTTTGATCAATTACCCAACCTAGGCCTGAAGCCATTGAATTAACCCCCATTTCTTGGGTAGCGGAATACAGTTCATTTGCAGAATTGGGGTTTAAGATTGTTCCATCTTCAAGAGCTTGCATAAAACGATATAAATCATCAGATGTGGAATTCATATCGGCAGCTCCTCTAAGCCAGGAAACGTTGAACGGAGCTTGGAATTTTTGAATTTCATCCATTCCCAATCCAAAATGAGGATAGGCTTTTTGTCTAAACTTATCCTTGCTAGTCGAAGAGGTATGCTTCATTCCAGCAGGAGTAAAAACAGTCTGCTTCATATAATCCTCATAGGACCGACCACTTAGCTTTTCAATAATATTCGCTAAAAGCAGATAGCCAAAATTATTGTATTCATAAGCAGTACCCGGTTCGAAATTCAATTGGGAATTTTTAAAAACAGCCAAGAGTGAATCAAGAGTCACTGCATTTGTGTCGGGCATAAGTCCGTTACCTGCATCATCTATTCTACCAATGTTCGCCTGCATTCCAGAGCTATTATTTAGTAAATGTTGAATGGTAATCTGATCAGAAAATTCAGTCAAAAAACCTGGAAAATAAGTTGAAAGAGGAGTCTCCAATGTCAATTTGCCCTCTTCAACCAATTTCAAAATACCCACTGCTGTCAGTGATTTTGTTAAGGATGCAATGCCAAATACAGACTTTTGGTTATTCTTTATTCCTTTATCAAAATCGGCATAACCAAAACTCTTTTGATAAATAATTTCATCGTTTTCACTGATCAAAACGTTTCCAATAAATCGGTTGTATGCTGTATAGCTTTCAAATAGCTGGTCAATGTTTCTTCCCAATCCTTTATTAGAATTTACTTGTCCAAAGGAGCTATACCCTGAGATCAAGATGAATAGGATGACAATTGTTTTTTTCATCTGTTTATAATTTGATTTTTATAGGCCATATGGAATGCCCTTGATAATCATCCCCCTGTGTGAGAAGACATTCTCATGGGCATTTCATGATAGTATAATTTATTGTCTGCTGTTGCTTAACTGTTTTACCTGAATTATTTGTGACAGATAAATACTTGAAACAACATTACCACAAGCAGGTAGCACTTAAAAATGAATGTGATTGTCGGGCGGTTTCATAGGATAGAAAGCCCAGAATATGTGAAAAAGGTGAAATCCCAGAATTGGATGGTTTTGTCACTAGAATTGGGGAAACCATCCCTTACCTATTTTTAAATCAGTAATATTCTCTTTATTGGGAATAGGAATTAGGATAAACATGAAAAAGAAAACAGAAGCCATAATCCACATTTTGATCTGGGTAATTGGGTACTTTTTAATTTTAAGCCAAACTTCGACTATAGGAGATTTCAGAAAAGACACAGGGCCTTACTGGATTCCCTTACTCTTTGGTATGATTATAAACCAAACTATTTTTTATACAACGGCATTTTATCTTGTCCCAAAATTTCTTCGTCTGAAAAAGACAAAAACCCTAATCGTTTTAGTTTTAGCTGGACTCATTGGGATCACCTTATTCGAGAGTTTTATAGATTACAATTATCTGGTAAATTTCTTCTCTTCTGACAATGAGACTTTTACGGTCTATTTTTTATATAATTTATTTGTCGGTTTCATCATTTTGCTAATTGCTTTATCCTATGCTTTGCTGAAATATTGGATACAAAATGAAAAGATGAAACGGGTGCTGCTGGAAGAAAAATTATCCACAGAAATGGCTTTTTTGAAGTCGAAAATAAACCCCCATTTTTTGTTTAATGTGCTAAACAGTTTTTATGCAAAATCCTTAAAACACGATGTCCCTGAATTAGCTGATGGAATTGCAAGATTAGCCGAATTGATGCGATATATGGTTTATGAAACGAATGAAGATAAAGTCATACTTGAAAAAGAAATTCATCATCTTAAAAACTTCATCCAAGTGTACCAATTACGAATTGCTGAAGAGGATGATGTATTCATCAATTTTTCTGTGAATGGAGATGTGAATGCCGTTAAAATTAGCCCCATGTTACTTATCCCTCTTGTTGAAAATGCCATTAAGCATGGCATTGAACCTAATACCAAATCTGTAATCGATATTTCACTGGAAATCAGGAAGAATAAATTGTATTTTGAAGTAAATAATACCGTGCATGGACTGAAGAATGGCATTGAAGATGAATCTTCAGGTTTTGGGCTTGACAATTTAAAAAAGAGACTTTCCATTCTTTACCCAAATGCTTACACGCTAGAAACTAAAGAGGAAAAAGGATTTTTTAAATCATTCTTGAGCTTAAATCTTGAATAGAAATAATGATAAACTACGTAATCATTGATGATGAGCCTTCGGCTATTGAAGTACTTCAAATTCATTTGAATAAGATTCCTTCCTTTTCACTAAAGGCTACTTTTAGAGACCCGATAGAAGGGCTTGAATATTTGCAGGAAAACGAAGTCGATCTTATTTTCCTAGACATCAATATGCCCAAATTATCAGGGCTTAGTTTTCCGAAATTTTTACAAAAACCTCCCTTAATTATTTTCACAACAGCCTATTCGGAATATGCTCTGAAAAGTTATGAGCTCAAAGCAATAGACTATCTATTAAAGCCAATTGAGTTTGATCGATTGCTTCAAGCAACAATGAAAGTACAGGACACATTGAATCAAAATAGGGGAGCTAAAAAGTCTGATTCTGAAGTACCTTCTGATTCAACTGAGCAAACTATTTTTATTAAAAGTGGCTCTGAATTTCATCAGCTGGCCATCAAGAATATAAAACACATTGAAAGTGAAGGGAATTATGTGACGTTTCATTCAGATAAGAGCCCCATATTGGCGCGCTATAAACTGTCTGAAGTTTTGGATTTACTTCCTCCAAATCAATTTGTTAAAATTCATCGATCAAACGTAGTCGCACTCAAACATATCGAAACAGTTAAGAGCTATTGTGTAGTAATAAATGGAAAAGAGATCCCGATTAGCAGCAAGTATAGAGAAGAATTTTTTGATTTGATAAACAGATTAGCAGGCAAGTCAGATATTTAAATAGGATCCATAAACTATCGTAGGTTTGACTTTGAAAGGATAAATTCACCTATTCGGTTGGCTATTGAAAGTGGCCTAATTGATGATGATAATGATTCCTATTTCTTTAATTAATCAAAAATTTAACCTATTGAAATAAGATAGCTTTGGTTTGACCAAAGGTATCATTAGTTTAGACTAGGAATTTTATCCATAGCTAATAGATACATTTTTGGTTCACAGATGAGAATGAGCTCAAAAGAAATAGTTTCATTTAAGGAGTTTGAAGATTTGTTGATTAAAGCAACAAATACGGCAAATGAAGGGATTACTATTAGTGCTATGGATCAGCCTGATCGCCCTCTTGTATTTGTGAATGACGGATTTGAGCGATTGACAGGATATTCAAAAGAAGATGTAATAGGAAAGAATTGTCGGTTTCTGCAGGGAAAAGAAACGGATGAAGCTCCGGTTGAAATTCTTAGGAAAGCCATTAAAGTAGGAGAACAAGCTACTGTTGAATTACTGAATTATAAAAAGGATGGTACACCATTCTGGAACAGGCTTTCCATTACACCACTCAAGGATAAAAAAGGGAATACGACCCATTATGTAGGTGTGCAATCTGACATAACCGAACTAAGGGAAACTCAAAAAAATCTAAAGGCAGCAAATAAGGATTTGGAGCAATTTCAGGAAAGAATCAACTTTGAACTGGAAGAAGCGAGGAGGGTACAGAATTTCATTCTTCCAACATCTTTCCCAAAAACTGAAAAAATTAGGTTCGCTTCTATTTTTGAACCCATGGATCAAATTGGAGGTGACTTTTATGATATCATTGAAATTGATAAGGGGATCTATGGGATTTTAATAGCTGATGTAACGGGTCATGGGATACAGGCGGCTTTATTGACTTTCATGACTTCTTTTGCATTCAAAAACACGGCGTTGCAAAATGCCTCTCCAGCCAAAGTCGTTTCGGCAACAAACGAAAAACTTTATAATAAAATGCCAAGAGGCTCTTTTATTACAATGTTTTATGCTGTCTATAATTCAAATGACAAGGTTCTAACTTTTACTCAAGCCGGACATCCTGAGGGATATCTGATAAGATCTGATTCGAAAGAAGTTATCACATTGACTTCTCAAAGTCCACTGGTTGGAGCCTTTAGCAGTGAATCGGTTAATTACACGGAATCAAATATTCAATTGAAAGCTGGGGACAAAGTAATTTTATATACCGATGCAATTCTTGAAGTATGGAATTCTAACGATGTGATGATGAACAAGGAAGATTTCACATCCTTTTTAATTAAAAATTCCGATAGACCAATTGCCCATTTGTTGGAAAGCATTAAGTTATTTGGACTCAGTTACAGTGGTCAAAAATCTTTCAAAGATGACTTTACGATGGTAGGATTTGAGGTGACTGGGTGAAGGATTCTATTGGGCATAAAAAAAGCTCCATAAAGGAGCTTTAATCATTATATTTTATACTAATCACTTATTCTGAAGGAGGTAAGATAACCGCATCAATTACGTGAACAACCCCATTGGAAGCTTCAACATCCGCCATTACCACATTAGCACCATTAACTTTGGCTCCACCTGCAGTAGTAATAGTCACTTCTGCTCCGTTTACTGTAGCAGCTTTCATCCCATCAGACAGATCAGATGACATCACTTTTCCAGAAACTACGTGGTAAGTTAAAATCGCAACAAGTTTATCTTTATTCTCTGGCTTCAATAAGTCTTCCAAAGTACCTTCAGGCAACGCAGCGAACGCATCATTTGTGGGTGCAAATACTGTGAAAGGTCCATCACCCTGTAAAGTTGCAACTAGATCTCCTGCTTTTAACGCTGCTACCAGCGTAGATAAGGATTCAGTTCCAACAGCTAAGTCTACGATAGTTTGTGGCGCTTCTTCAACAACAGTTTCTTCTACTACTGTTACTGTTTCTTCTGTTGAAGTTGATTCACCACCACCACAAGCAAATGTGAATAGTAAGCCTATAATGAATAAATAATTTAATGATTTCATAATAAATTGGTTTAGGTAGTTATGAAATCTATTAACAGGTTAGTAGTTAACTTGTTCAAATTACTTTTGCTTAATCCTGAATAAAAGTTTTGTTTTCGTTAGTAAAACCAGTGACCTCAGCTAAAATCATTAATTATTTTATTATCAATTACTTAGATATTAAAAATTAAAAGCACAAACACTTAAAAAAAAGGTTACAATAGGTTCTAAAACTAAATTATTAGTCTAAAAGAAAAGCCTCATTTTTTTAATTACTTACTCAAAATCCATCTCTGACTAAATAGGGAGATGTGGCTTCGACCACTTCAAATGTTTGTTCCATTGAATGATCTCCTGAAGAAACTTTCACAGTATATTTTCCTGCTGCAATAAATCTATCATAATGGATAAAGTATGGGGCATCACTTTTTTGCTTTTTCACGATCAAATCCCATCTGTATTCGTTCAAGCCCATAGTACCTACAAAGGCTGTCTTCCAGACTTCTTGATTGGTCTCATCCAAAATGGAAATCGTAATCGGTTTGGATTGGTTGAGCCAAAATGAAAAGCTTGCTTTTTCAATCGTGCGGTAATCGGGTTCACCGCTCGAGGAATTGAACCAAGGTCTAGGTGCTTGCTTAATTTCGAAGAAATGGTCAGTATTAGTAGCTAGGTTTTGACTGAGCATTTCATGAATCGGCTGAAGGTTTGTTTTGTAAATTCCTCGGCCATGGGTAGCTACTACCAAATCCATGGTCAGTAAATGAAACTCCAGATCTGCTACTGCTGCAGCTGGCATGTTTTTCCCTAAGTATGACCAAGTTGTTCCTCGGTCTATAGAAACATAGACTCCTCTTAATCCGCCAGCATAAAGAATATTTTCATTTATAGGGTCTTCTTTGATCACATTCACCGGCTCATCCGGCAAACCAGAAGCAATACTTTCCCAAGTCTTCCCAAAATCTTCAGAAGCATACAAATAGGCCTTCAGATCATCATAATTGATGCCAGTCATCGCCATGTAAACCCGTGAAGCCTTATGATGAGATGGAGATATACTACGAATGTAGTTATTAGAAATTCCAATTGAATTTTCTACCCAAGACTCACCATCATCTTTTGAAACCCAAAAGGCCCCATGATCGGTCCCTGCATAAAGTAATCCTTTATCTATAGTTGATTGGGCAATATCTCCCGTTGCAAATGATAGCTTTTCAGGATTGGAAGAAACAGCAAGGTTTGGACTGATCGCATCCCAGGTATCCCCACGATCTATACTTTTCATCAGGTAATTACCTCCATGATACAAGGTTTTATGATCATATTTTGACAAAAAATAGGGTGTCATGTAATTAAACACTAGCGTGTCTTTTACATCTTCCGGTAGGCTAGGCATGATTGAAACTGCTTTGTCGATGGATTTATCCAAGCGCATGGCATCTCCATGTTGGCGACTGTAATAGATAATGGATTTATCCTCTGGGTCAATTTGAGTGACGCAACCATCGCCTCCATCCCAAGGATCAATCCATACATACTTCCAGGGATCAAGAAACCTGGTGTTTAATTCTTTTGCCGGGCCAAAGACCGTCGCATCATCCTGAGTTCCTCCATAAATGGTGTAATCTGCCTGATCTATCGTGATATCATAAAATTCTCCCGTTGGAATATT
Organism: Algoriphagus sp. SE2; assembly: GCF_039563885.1. Classification (NCBI taxonomy): domain Bacteria; kingdom Pseudomonadati; phylum Bacteroidota; class Cytophagia; order Cytophagales; family Cyclobacteriaceae; genus Algoriphagus; species Algoriphagus sp. SE2. The sequence continues at coordinate 189,561 of NZ_JBCLWJ010000005.1, forward strand.
ATTGTAATGAACCCAAGTCAATCCTTTGTCATAGCTCACATAAAAGCCTCCATCATTTCCTAATGCCAAATGGTTTGGGTTTGTTGGATTAATCCATAATTCAGTTTGATCGAGATGGAGTCCCTGCGCTAAGCTTGGCGTCATTCGGGAAACTTGGCCTCCAATAAATGAAAAAGTCTTGCCACCATCGAGACTATGCGCCAGCCGAACCCCAAGGCAAAATACTTCCTCGTCATTTTCAGGATTCACATACACATCGGTAAAATACCAACCGATTCCCGGAAAGATTTTGAGAGGTCCCGAATGCGTTTTCGTCCAGTTCAATCCTCCATCAATCGTTTTATATAATTCCGCTGCTTCGTTTCTGGCATTGTTCAAATTATCAATGAGGGCATAAGCTTTGTCTGGATTCGTTTTGGAAACGGTAAGACCAATTCGACCGATATTTGGTCCACTAGGTAAGCCGTTCGTACACAATTCCCAAGTATTTCCACCATCATTGCTTCGATATACTCCACTATTTTCGCCACTGATTCCTGGATACACTTCCCATAAAGAGGCATACATCACTTGAGGGTCAGTAGGGGAGATCTGCACCTCATTGGCACCTGTCATCTCGTCTTTATATAAGACCTGTTCCCAGGTTTTTCCACCGTCCATTGTGCGGTAGAGTCCCCTGTTTTCATTTTTGGACCAAAGGTGGCCCAGCACAGCTACAAATACGATGTCGGGATTAGTCGGATGAATTTCTATCTCCGAAATAGCCCAGGAATCCTCCAAGCCGATGTGTCGCCAGGTTTCACCGGCATCATCCGATCGGAACATCCCTGTTCCGGGTAAGGTAAAGTTTCTTGGCTTTTTTAGATTTTCTCCTGTGCCTAGGTATAGAATATTTGGATCAGAAGGAGCTATTTCCATATCCCCAATTCCGATAGAAGACTGCTCTTCAAAGATAGAATTCCAAGTCACCCCATGATTTGTGGTTTTCCAAATCCCACCCGAACCAAAGCCTGCGTACATTGTTCCCGGATTGGTTTCATCCACCTGAACAATATCTGCGCGTGCAGAATTGACAGTTGGTCCTAATGCAACCCAGTTTAATTTGAAAGTCGTTTCTTCCTTCATTTTCTGATAGGTTTTAAAGGAAGCTTCCAAAGGAGAAGTAGGCTGCTGCGCATAAGTCTCGGTGGAAAGAAAAATGAAAAACATCAGAATAGAGATCAGCACTTTTAGGCTCCTCTTTTCAAAGTTTAAATAATCATGATATTGCATAGGAAGAATCTTTGGGAGTTGGTGTTACTGAACTCTTTATAGAAGGAATATTAAATAATTTTGCTTAACATCATAAATCTTTTTATCTGAACTATCGAAAAATCCGGTGTCTTTTTCAATTCTAATAGTTTCAAAGAAGAAAATCTCAGTTCAATGAAAGCATATCAAACTTACTGACAATGATTACATTTATATGGATTGCCCTTGTCATTTTAACAATCTGGTTCTGCATTGCTCTCATAAGAGATTACCTTAAGCATAAAAATAATTTAGAACCAGTAAGCTGGATTAAGACATCCCTGATTGGTTTTGTAGTCAATTTTTTTGATGTACTGGGAATCGGTGCTTTTGCGCCTCAGACCGCCTTATTGAAATTCACCAAGCAAACCGAAGACAAGGTAATTCCAGGGACTCTCAATGTAGCCAACACAGTTCCTGTTCTCTTTCAAGCTTTAATTTTTATTACAATTATAGAAGTTGATCCTTTAACACTGATACTCATGCTTGTCTCAGCTGCGGTAGGAGCAATTGTTGGCGCAGGAATAGTTTCTAAGCTTTCGGAACGAAAGATTCGATTGACCATGGGATTTGCCTTATTGACTACAGCGATATTTATGATTGCCCGTAATCTGGAATGGATCCAGGGTGGGGGAGATGCCATTGGTCTACAGGGAGGCAAGTTACTCATTGCTATCATAGGTAACTTTTTCCTGGGTGCATTAATGACTGCTGGAATTGGATTGTATGCGCCATGCATGGCTTTGGTTTTTGCTTTAGGGATGTCACCTCAAGTAGCCTTTCCCATCATGATGGGCTCCTGTGCTTTTTTAATGCCACCAGCCTCAATCCGATTTATCCGGGAGGGGGCTTACAATAAAAAGGCAGCCATCGCCATGGCTATTCCAGGTGTGGTTGCAGTTCTGATTGCGGCCCTAGTTGTTAAGTCCTTGCCTTTGGAGATTCTCAAATGGGTAGTGATCGTGGTGATTTTGTATACTTCTGCCGTGATGCTTAGAGCAGGGTTTAATACAAGAGATTTGAGGATGGAAATAAGTGAAAAGTGAATTAGTTGACGTTTGTTCGCCTTTATTTAAGAAAGAAGGAATAGCCCATTTTTTAAGAAAAAGCAGGAAGAATCATTTAGTAAAAAAATTAAGGTCTTATTATGCAGGACATAATAAACTCTAATTGTAACCGAAATATTTTTTAAATTAGTTAGGAAATGACTGATTTAATAAAAAAAGTAGTCACAAGCCATCGTTGGATTCGAAATTCGCTTATTTCTCTATTTGTAGCCAATATCCTTGTTCTTATAGGGAAAGACGGCTGGATAGAACACTTTAAGAATCCCATGCACTATTTGGATATGCTGGTAACGTTTATCAGTGTATATATTATTTTGGAATATATTGATCAAGTAAACCTATATCTAAACAAGAAATATGAATGGACAAAGGACACTTTTAAGAGAATTATCCTTCAACTTTTATTTGCTATTATAGTACCGATATTACTAACCATTCTTATCACCTTTATTCAATGGGAATTCATTTGGCATCAGGATCTGTTCGAACATAATTATTTTAAATATGAATTTTTTCCTCAGGTATTACTTATTCTTATTATCAACTTATTTTTTTTAGTTGTTCATCTTTTTAAAAAGGGAATACCCACCGAGAAGGATTTGAATATTTCTCGAACTCCCTTTATTATTGGAAGAAAAGGGGGGAAGAAAATACCTGTACAGATATCAAATATTTCTGCTATTCAACTTAAGCAAGGAATCGTTTACTTAATCACATTTAATGGTGAGGAATTTTTGCTCTCTGAGAATCTTGATCATTTCGAAAAAACCTTGCCTTCCAGTCACTTTTTTCGGGCAAACCGACAATTTATTTTTAACCGAGAAGCCTGCAAATCTTTTGCATCTGGAACTAATGGAAAAGTAAATGTTGTCATTTTTCCTGCTTTTGATACCATACAAGTTAGCCAGAAAAGAGCTTCCAATTTCCGAAGCTGGATTAACGGCTAAATCCGAATCGACTTCAGCATAATTTTTATCGACTTCAGTGAAAAATCATTGATTAAAGCAAACCTAGGTGGTTTTTTATCGAACTTTAGTATAGAACCTAAAACTATGAAAACTACCATGAAAACTTTAATTCAAAAAATGCTGCTGCTTTTTGCACTTGCCGGTACTGCTTTTCTACAATCTTGTATGGAAGATGAGGACTTATGTTTAACTGGCTCAGGAACCGTAAATGAATATGATATTTCTGTAAGCCAGTTTGATAAAATTTCCATTTCAGGGCCAGTTAATCTAAGAATAAAACAAGGGCCTGTTCAAAAGGTAACTGTGTTTGCAGAGCCTGAATTAATGCAACCCCTTAAGTATAAAGTGGCCGGACGAGAACTGGAAATAGGATATGAAGAAAACATCAGATGTTTCAATACCAATTTTGGTGTTTGGATAGCTATTACAGTTCCAGATATAAAAGAGATTGCAGCCTTGGGTGATAATAGAATAGAGTCAGAAGGTGACTTAGATTTGGGTGACCTTTTCATTTATACCTCAGGAAAGTCAAAAGTAACCCTAACTGGTAAAGCTACAACCCAATCCATATTCAGTTCTGGTCAAACTGAAGTAAATAATTTCAATCTGTTAACACAGTCTACAAACCTAGATATATCCGGTGAAGGCGATATAGAGGTATCCTGCGACACAAAACTAGACATTGATGTTGACGGGGTTGCTACAATTTCCTACAAGGGAAAACCTACAATCACACAAAATGTATCTGGATCATTGAACCTGATTGATGCCAATTGATCACTATCGAAATAATTATGAAAAGGGTTACGATACTTATTTGCTTCCTCTTTTATTCATTGTTTGCGGTCGCCCAAAAAAGGGTCAATGCAGGAATTGGATATTTTGGAGAGAATATTTCAAATCCAGGAATAGTACTGGAATTTGAATATGAAAAAATGCATGCTCTAGACTACTCTATTCCAATAAGATCTGATCTTGGATTTCATTCAAATTCAGATTTCAATGCAATAACTTTTGATGTTCATACTGGCTTTCGTAAATATTTCGAGTCAGGACTAAGCTTAGAGCAATCAATAGGGGTTGGGCTGATTGCGAAAAATTTCAAAACAGACATGTGGTTCTTTGATGATTATGGCTATAACATCCCACATGGTGGCAAAACAGTAGTAGGCTTTATGCCCTCCGTTACAATGGGAGCAGGCTATAATATAGGAAAGGAAAAAGAAGCTATTGATTTAATATGGATTAGACCTAAGGTGTATTGGGACCTCGGATTCAGACCGCTCAATCTCCCTTATTGGGCTTTACAAATCGGATTTACTCATACATTTAAATCTAAGTCATTATGAAAATTAGAAAGACATACTTATATATTTTCTTAGTCACTTTATTTCTGAGTGCTTGTCAGCAGACAGAATTTCAAACAGATGGTGACTTCTTTCATCTTTCACATAAGGAAGCAAAAATGCCAGTCTGGGTAAAAGGCAACTTCTCTTCTGATGTTATTATTATTACGGTTCATGGAGGACCAGGCGACTCAGGAATGGAACAGCATATTGCCACAGGGTTTAAATTGCTTGAAAATGACTATTTGATGGTTTATTGGGATCAAAGGTTATCTGGAATGACCCAAGGAAAATCGAATACTAAGTACCAAACCCCAGATCAATACATTGAGGACACTGAGAAAATAGTACAACTAATCCAGAAAAAATATCCTAATAAGAAGATGTTTATGTTAGGGCATAGTTGGGGTGGACAGTTAGCTGCTGGTTACTTAGGCAGAGATGGTCATGCGAATAATTTTAAAGGATGGATTGATCTGGATGGCTCTCTTTATGGTGATTTAGAATCCCAAATGATGAAAGATTGGATTTTAGAACGTGTACCTGCCGAGATGGCCAAACCAGGGTCAGATTTAGCTTATTGGCAATTCATTATTGATTACTACGAGTCTAATCCAGCACCAGGGAATTACTCGGCATATGAACCCTACATGTACGTTGCTGCACTGAAAGGAGATGCCTATGATTGGGATGCTGTTCAAGCTGAAAACCCAACTCCTTATATGGATTTAATTTTTAAGTCCATGTTCTCGCTGTCTTTTTACTCAGACGCATTTTATGACATTGAAACCATGAAATTATGGGATGATCTGAATTATACTCCAGAGCTGAAAAATATCACAATTCCTTCTCTGATGTTATGGGGTGCAGATGATGGAGTCGTACCGGCCGTATTGGCGGACTATGTTTACGAAAATTTGGGTACTGACCCAAGTGAAAAAGAAGTTGTGAAAATTGCTGAATGTGCACATGGACCTCAACATGAACAACCTGAAATATTCTTTCAGGAGGTAAGCGGTTTTGTTGAAACATATAAAAATAACTAGTCATGAAAAAAATATATTTTGTAGGCCTTTTTATGTTTATGTTGTTCGAAACAATGGCTCAAACCAACTTCAACTTAGGAGCGGGGTATTATGGCCAGACAGTTACATATCCAGGAGTCGTTTTCAATGGAGAACTTGAAAAAGTATTCTCTGAAAAAGTCTCTATGCCTATCCGTGCTGATCTAGGTTTCTATGTTCAACCTCGTTTTGCCTCTTCACTATTTTTGGATGTGAGTGTAGGCTCTAGAAAGTATTTTAAATCTGGAATTTTCATAGAAGAAAGTATTGGCGTGGGAGTTTTACAAACCTTCGTTCATTCAGATGGAGTTTTTGAGGTCGATCAGGAAGGTAATGTGTCTGAAGGGTCAAGAGCTAATCCAGTCTATTTTATGCCATCAATATCCTTGGGAATTGGATATGACCTTGAAAAAAATACCGGAAAACGGAATTTGATTTGGCTGCGTCCAAAAATATCCTGGATGGTTCCAGACAAAACAACCAGCAGCTATAACGTTGCACTTCAGCTTGGCTTTACACACACATTAAGTTCAAGAGGAAACACTAAATAAACTTACCAACTATTTAGCTCATGAGTATCAAAACATCCAAAATTTCTCAAAAGTAAAACTGAATGATTTGACTTCATGAGCTAATTTATTTTTGTTGAAAAGATCTCTCTCATTATTTCTTGAGTGACCAGCTCAATCGTAAACTGACAAGAATTTCCACTAGACTGCTTCAAAAGGCAACATCTACCTTTTAGAATAAGCCTTCATAATCATTAGTGCAAACAGAAGGATAGGTAATATCAAAACACTTCCCTCTGGACCGAATTCTCCACCTGTAAGCCAAGTTTTCTCAGAAATAATTGAAATCTCCAATAATGTAGCATGCCTATGCCCGCTTGCTGCAAAACCGAATATCGGTCCCTGGAAGAAATTCCAACCTATATGCATGCCCATTGAAAGCCATAGCATTTTTGTCGATAGGTAACCATAAATTCTCAGATACCCGAAGAAAACAATGATCGCTGAAGATAAAATTCCGGCATTGGGGTTAGCCATATGAATCAACCCATAGATCAGACAAGAGACCAGAACGGCCAAGTAACGGCCTAAACCCTCCATTAAATTTTGTAATATATATCCCCTAAATACAAGTTCTTCCCAATATCCTACGAGAATATGCTCAGTAAGCAGAAGTAGTAAGGTGCCCAAAGACATGACTTTCATAAATTCCAGATAGGAATACCCACTACCAAAAAATTGATTTGAAAAATTTATCCCCTGAAAACTTATTAAATCAAATAGTAATAACAGAACAAAAAATATACCTGCCATTAATCCACTTAAAGCAAAACCAAACAACAAATCCTGATAGGTTTTTTTGCTAACGACCAACCCCAATGAAATCCATGACTTCTTATCAAAATACTTTCTTGCTATTCTTACACTAATAGTAGCCCCAATAGCTAAAATAGATACAATCAATAAGCTATATCCCTGCAAAAATTCCCGTTTTGTCAAATCACCAAGTAAAGGCTTCACTACAAAAATGGTCGCAGCAAAAACCCAAAAGAGAATTAGGAAAAGACAAATTCGCCAACCAGATTTTAATCGATTATCGTCTTTATTTCTAAAAAAACTCATTGGAATAAAATTTAGAATTAATGTATAGGAGGAATACTAGGGACAAATTGCTGAAGGTTCTTAGGATAACATTTTTGTTCTGGAATTTTTCGGGATCGATTAACCCAAACATGGATTAAAATCCAGGTTATTGGCACAAACGGGATGATTAGCACACTATTCTCAACTCCGAATTCTCCACCACTTAGCCAATCAAGGCCCAAAGGCATCTGCTTAATAAGGGAAGGTGAGGAGTGCCCACTGGATGAAAAGCCAAATAGAGAAGACTGAAAAAAATTCCAACCAAGGTGCAATCCTATTGGTAACCATAATTGCTCGGTTTTTAGATAGGCATAAACCAGTTTTGTAGAGATTAACATGATCAATACTGTGCTTAATACGGTAGAACCGGGATTTCCTGCATGTATTAAACCAAAAAACAATATTGATAATACCACACCCCAAGTAAGGTTCAACCCTTTGCAGATATTTTGTAATACAATACCTCTAAAAGCAAGCTCTTCCCACCAAGCAACTATTGAAAATTGAATAAAAACACCAAAAAAGATTATTAATGATTCGGAAGTGAAACCACTATTTTCCGTACTTTCTAACCACCAACTAAAACCTTCAAACTGTATCAAACCCAATGAATATAGCAAAGCATACATCCCTGACATAACCACTGCACTAATACAAATACCGATTAATAAGTCCTTAATAGCTAACATATTAAAAGAAATACCTAAAGTACTAATTGAATCCTTTTCTAGGTATTTTCTTGTAAAAAAAGCTGAAATGGTTGCAGTAACCCCGAGAATAAAAAAAGATATTAAACTCCCTCCGCGTAAGCTTCCTAGCATTGCGCGTACAAAAATGGACAATCCGAGATTTAACAAAATGAATACTATGGTGAATAGTAAAATTCGCCAGCCTGCACGCACTAGTGATGTGTTTGGGTCAATAAAAATATGTTTCATAGAAGTTGCTGTTTTTACTAAGGATGAATAGATAACTTGCTTGGTTTAATCTGAACACCATATAACCCATAAAAGCATAGGACTAAACCAGAGAGGACGAAGCTTAAACCTAAGACCAGGTGAAATGAAGTGAGTTGACCGATGATAATTACATCTTCATAGAGACACAAGAATATCACAAGGTCCACTATGAAATGCGCGTACAGAACTACACCAATTGACTTATTCTTTTCTGCCACATGACTCAACAATAATGAAACAAGGATATATGGAATCAAAAGTGGCATAGGAAGAAAATGCATGAAGGTAAATAGGACGGCGACAAGCATATATCTCACCCAAGCTGTATAGGATCTCATTGCATTATGCAAAATTCCACGAAAAGTAATTTCCTCTACCACACCGGCTGCTAATGCATGACCAGCCAATAGTGGAATTGCCACCATGGGAGTTAGTGATTTGAAAGAGTTGATAAAGGCTAGCTGATTTGTCGTTGTTGTATCAAAGATCAAGGCACTTAATAAAAACGCACCCAACATCGTGAAGACGACCCCTAATAGTGAAGACCATTCGTATCGGGAAGGCTCATGGATAATAAATGTAAACCGTATATCATCCTCTTTAATAGGGTTACATTTTTTTGCTACTTTCCAATAGAAAAATAATACAACTACAATGACAAAAAGTCCCCAACCAAAGGTTGATTCAGTACGAACATTGTACTGTGAGATAGTACGAACCAGAACTACAATAGGATAAAGCCAGACGAGAATAAGAAGTAAAGCCTTGCCCCAAGGAGGGATATTTTGCCAAATATTTTTCACTTGATCTGTATTTGATTTTGACAAAAAACCCTAAAAAAGAGCAGATAGACGTCCAACTAATCTTAAATGGACGTATTATTTCTAAATTCTTTCGGTGTTTGACCTGTTTTATCCTTGAAAATCTTGTTAAAAGCAGATTTACTATTGAAGCCACATTGATAAGCGATTACAATGATCTGTTCGCTAGAAGTTTTTAAAGCATCTTTTACTTCTTCCACTCTAAAAGAATTGATGAGATCATAAAAGTTTTCATACTTACTTTTTTTAATGAGCTCAGTAAGTTCCGTAGGCTTCAACTCCATATAAGCTGCTAATTCATTAAGGCTTAGTTGCTCATTCTGATAATATTTTTGATCCTTAAGCTGTTCATACAAATGATCCAGTTGTTGCTGCTCTTTTGGCGAAATATCCTGTTTATTTTTCGGCCCAATTAATTTCCTTGGAAGATTGACTTGAATATGATCCTGAGAAAGTACATGGACATTGAAGTATAATGATAATACCATCATTGAAAGAACGAGAGCACCGCTGGAAATAAATACACTCAAGGCAGGGTAGATATAATTGATACTGTAAAATATCATCGGTATCAGAAATAAAACCAACCAAAGTTTTTGATAAGAAAGCACCCAATCCAGTTGAATTCGGTCAATATTGGAGAAGGTATCTTTGATAGAAGCACTATACCGTGTCACTTCTTTCTGACTTTTAATAAAGTAAATAATGGATAGCCCCCATATTACTAGGAAAAACCCAATTATCTGAGGTCGAATGATCCTCGCACCCTGAAGTAACGATGAGATCGTATTGGTAAAATTTTCACGGATTTCTTGTGGATTTTGAAGCGAATAGAATAATGCCAAAGAAAGGAAAACTACAAATGGGAGAAATTGAAGATAGGAGGTCAGACGCATTTTTTTTTGCAAAAAACTCCTTGTGTACATCCATAATAATAAACCATCCAAAAAAAACAGGTACTGATCAATGATGAGTAAGAAAGGGTAATCCAAGGTCCAGTCTTCCAACTTGATATACAAGAAAACATATCGAAGACACCATAACAACATGATAATAATTGCCCATCGTATCGTGACATACATAGTCTTCTGCTGCCGGATTAACAAAAAAATGACAAATAGATTAATACCAAATTGTGCAGCCAATAAAATCTGAAAAAACGAAAGAAACATATGAGGGATAGGTGAGGACTAAATCAGAACTAAAATAATAAACAAATCTTTGCGGTAAGAATTCCGAAGATAGTTTCCACGATTATGAAAAGGACAAGTTTAGAATAATGATGAATTTGATCTAATTACTTTCAAAGCCTTGAGGTACTAAGAGCAACCCGATTCTGCAAGAAGCATTAGATAAACATTATGTTAAGTAGAATTTTTTAAAAGTAGATAGCATTAAATATTGGGAGAGGGTAAATGATTTTCCACACGCAGATTTTTTTTATTTAAAGCTTTAATTTCAATTACGATCATAGAACTAGATCCACTCATAGATGTCTTAGTAGCAATAGAAGGCATTGTTGGGCAGAGATTAGTTTCCAAATTTTTGGAACGGAATCTTTGATTGACCTTGGGAATTGCCTTTTTAACCACCAAGGGTTTTATGATTGCCCGCAATCGGGATTGGAGCCAGCTTGGGGGAGACACGGTTATTTTAGCCTTGGGTTTACCTCTGTTTAGATCCAAAAATAAATATCGAATACTAAAAATTTACTTATAAAATCATGCTTTTTCTAGCCACTTTCTGAATTCAGAAGTTTTAGCCGCGCTAGTAATTAATGCGTCCTTTTGACCAGACACAAAAACTGCTAGCCGATCATTAAAATAAGGTTCAACTTTTTCTATAAAATCGATTTGTACTAAATCACTTCTGTTCAAAAGGAAAAAATTTCTTGGATCGATCTGATCATAAGTGTCATTGAGCGTTGATGACAAAATGAAAGATTTTCCATTCCTTTTGTAAGCATGCAATACACCATTTTTCATGCGCATGCATGTAATATCCACTGTATTTAGCAGATAAATGCCTTGACCAATTTTTACTGAAAACCTTGACTTAAATGTATTATGGCTGCCAATATTCAATTGATCTAAAAGCGTTTTTAAACTTGCTATGTTCGTTTTTGTAAGCTGCTCATACTTTAATAATGCTTTTTGCAATGCTTGTGGAGCAATTGGTTTTAGCAAGTATGCAATACCGCTTGTTTCAAATGCTTCCATTGTAAAATCTTGATAAGCTGTGGTGAAAATAATAGGAACTTGTATATTAAGCTGAATCAAAGAATTGAAAACTACTCCATCTAAAAGTTCAATGTCAGAGAATATTAAATCAGGTAGTATATTTGACTTTTTAAACCAGCTAACAATGGCTTGATTACTATCAAGAATTCCAAGAATTTCGATACTGGCATCATGAGCTTTTAGAGAAGCTATAAGTAGTTCAGAAGCAGGTATTTCGTCTTCAATTATCAATATCTTCATCATGAACTTCTTTAATTAATGGAATTTTAACAATAAACAGTTGTTGTTCCTCTGTGACGATAATTGACTGACCAGAGACTAATTCATATTGCTGATTGAGGTTATTTAAACCAACACCTATTCGATGCACATCCTTATCTAATTTTGGTCTTATTTCATTTTTGACAGTTAAATAGCCCTTTTTTTCTTCTATCATGATCACCAAAGGATTGGTTTTGCTACCAACATTATGCTTGATCACGTTTTCTATCACAACTTGTAATGACAGGGGGATGCATAAAAATGAATAGTACTTTGAAGCTATTTTTACTTCTTTTAGAACGTAAGAGTCTCCAAAACGGAAAGTCAGGAGATGCATGTAATTTTTTAAAAAACTCAGTTCTTCTTTCAAGCTGATCAAATCTTTGTTTGCATGATCTGTGGCATGTCTAAAAATGGCTGATAAATGACTCGTAAACTCAATTGCTTTCTGGGTGTCAACAGGGATCAGAGAAATCAAGGTATTTAAGTTGTTAAATAGAAAATGAGGGCTCATCTGTTGCTGCAAAATCTTTAAATCTTTTTCGATTTTCACCTTCTCTAATCGAAGTAAGTTTTCAGTCAATTGTTTTGATGTTTTAAAGTAGGATACGGCAATGGCTGCATTGCCCACAATCAAATGAAGGAAAAGGAAAATAAGCGATTGGTTAAATAAGAAAGCTATTGGACTATTATTGTTATTATTTTGTTCCAATAAATACTGAGATCCTAAAATAATGACAATGTAAATGAAGAAGCTTAAGAATATGCTAAGCAAGTATTTTATGCCAAGCTTTTGAGAATTGAATTTATCAAGGATTCTCTGACTTAAACGCACACATCCGATAGATATCAAACTAATAATAAAAAGGAAAAACAGTGCTTCACCGTGAATTTCAATAGCAAAATTATTAGAGTTTCTTTCTACTAAATGCTCTACAAAATAGTAGTAGAAAAAATCGAAAATAATCAAAGGAATTAACCACCAAAAGCTAGAAAACCTATAAGTTTTTATATTTTCCATTCATCAGCATTATTCACTATTTTATCTAAAAGATACTTTTTTTTATTGATTCTGATAGCTAGAAATAAAAGACAAAACATCAGGAACGGCATGAGCAGCCATTACTACCCAGAGGTTTCTTCCTGATAAAACATAGAATATTCCTAGAATGATGCCTATAACTCCTGCTGAAACCATGCCTTGAAGTCCTGAATGCAACACTGCAAAGCAAATCGCTTGTATAAGAATAGCAAGTAGGGTACTCATCAAATTTTTACCTAACAGTTTATTAATATTATTTAACAAGAAACCCCTAAACAACATTTCTTCACCTATCGCCGCAGTACCGATTCCAACTAATAACAACTCTATTATCATTTGTGCTAACGATAAGGGTTCTTCATGGCTAATACCATTGGCACCAGTTGGAAATAATGGTTGAATTATAAAATTAAAAGTAAGGCCAATAGTGGCTACACATAAGATAAAATACACTACAGCTTTCCACCAGCTTTTTGGTTTTTGAAAACCAGCATCTTTCCAGCTTGAGCCTCTTTTGCTGAAAAAATAGGTTATGAGTATTAGGGAGATCACCTCAGCCATCTGACTAGAGTATTTGATTGTAGAGAAAAAAAGCTCATTGACAATGAATACAGAAGCTATAGCTATGATTTCTAGCAGATACGTTCTTTTTGATGCTATCATGATTGTATTTTATATGGAAGCTTGAACAAAACCTTGTGTCTTCCTTCTATCGAGATAACTACTTAAGATGATAATTATGAAGGTTATTAAAAAACTAACTATGGCAGTAATTTGAACGGCTGAACCTCCTGCATTACTTGTTAATTGAAATAGACTATGTTCGGTAGTGCCAATAAAATAATTTTGATAAACAAAAAAGCAATGAAAACCGACACCCATCCATATAGAGCCAGATATTTGTCTCAAAAAGATAGTGAAACAAGCAAATAGTAACATGTTAATCATATACCCTAAAGTAATCGAGTCTGCTCCACCAATGTTAATATTCATTCCCAGTAGGTCAGATTGAATTGTTACGATTACTAATGGAGAGATAACGAATAGCGCAATGTTTGTGATTATGGCCGCCCATTTACTCATTTTCGAGTGCAAAATACCTAAAAGGTACCCTCTAAATAATAATTCTTCAGGTAGAGCTTCATAAATTATGACAGCAAGAAAACCTATTAATAAACCTAGAATTACATTAGTATTAAAATTAATAATAAAGTCTGACCAACCCATCAGAAGACTAAGTGTCATGGTTAGTACAAATGGGACAAAAACAATTGCAGCTCCCTTCATAAACTGAGGAATTACTTTTTTCAAATCACCGATACCCAAATTTATTGAGAATGCATTGGGGATACGTTTCCGAATAATAAATATGGTTGGAATGATCAATGAACAAAAAATAATTCCTTGAACCACACTTTGCCAATGTGATTTAAGCATCCCTGCTTCCACTAGTTTTGTTCCCACCAAACCAGGTATAGGGAACCCAACAAAAATTAATAATAAGGCGCTTATTAGCGTTATTTTGAATGTTTTATTAGTTGTTTCCATCGTATTATGTTTTTCAGCATATAGATTTAGATGAATTCAAATTTGATGTTTAATCCACTTTGTAAACAGGGTAATAAGATGAACTCAAGGAAGAATCACCTGAATTGGGGGAAAACCAAAGTCGATTTGATTTAAGATTGGCAAAAAAATATAGCGTAGACCAAATGATTGGAATTAAACAATGGCTATTAATGAATCCAACTTATTAGCATTACTCTTAAAGTACCTGCCTTTGGAGATTCTCAAATGGGTGGTGATTGTTGTGATTTTATAAATTACCTAATGCTTAACAATTCCTTCTAGTTATGATTAGCAAATGAGGCATAATTAGCTTTATAGATTCTATGGTTCAATCAAATTTCGAAAGGCGCCTACTGGAACGGTTATTGGATTTAACCGATTATCTTGATAGTCATAAATATGAATGGTTCCCTCTATAGGAGTACCAGGCGCATATTCTTCAGCAGGTCTATCTGGGATTTTTTCAATCACTCCTTCAGGAGAAAGTTGATATGCCAGATCTTTGAATGTAACTTCAAATGGATTCATTATTATTCCTCCTCTAATAGGATCACCCGTGGAGAAAGACCAGGTATGAGGATGATTATTGGAGAAATGCTCATAATCAAAGTGAAAGGCTTTGGCTGCTGAAGTCCGAAGTTCACGGGCTTCTACGTGATATCGTTGAAGTGCTTGTTTTGGAGGATCATCTACGAAGTTTATTGCACTTTCACAAGACATCAAAACTACCCGGTCAACTAATACCATTTTTCCGGTTCTTCTAGGCATGCTACGCCATTTACTATGATGATCAAGGAGTTTCATCGCTCGCGTAAATATGCGGATAGATTGTTGTCCAGATTGATGATACATAAAGATGACATTAAAGCGGATGAACTCTTCCTCATGTGTTGCAAGATGCTCAGCAAATTCAATGATACGTTTGACAATTCGATTTGAGGAGGTAATTAAGGTGATAGCTGTTCCTAACATCCTTGTTCCAAAAGCACTATTGAATTGCAAGTCGTAAGTAATGCGTTTACCGATTGATAACAATCTGGACTCATATACCTCTTTAAATCTTGGGTAAAAGTCAATGATGTCATCAGCAGGTTCAGTGAAGATCAGCGTATTCATAGTCAATTGATTTTTATTTAAGCTAACCAATTGATTATTAAGCAACAACTGCTCAAGGTATGTACCTGAGATCTATTTTGGCCTAACTACTTTTGGTACTCTATTTTAAGAATTTTCCATATAAAATCACCCAGTTTGGTTTGAACGATCACCTCATCTCCAACAGCTTTCCCAAGAAGTGATTTAGCCATGGGGGAGTCCATAGAGATATAATTTTTATTACCTATTAACTCTTCGTAACCAACAATACGAAGGCGATTTTTAAGACCTTTCTTTTCGTTTTTAATTTCTACCCAAGCACCAAAATTCACTTTTCCTTCTTGGTTGGGATGGTAGTCAATCACTTTAAAATCATCAATACACTTTCGCAAATAACGAAGGCGATTATCAATTTCCCGTAAACGTTTTTTGTTGTAATGGTAATCGGCATTTTCTGAACGATCTCCCAAACTTGCTGCCCATGCCACCTTAGCGGTAACATCTGGTCGTTCAACTCGCCACAAATGATCATGTTCTTCCTTTAACTTTTGTAAGCCTTCGGAAGTAATTAATTGTGAGCGATTGAGTTTTGGTAGCGTTGATTCCGGAATTTTTCGCCTCATGATAAAAGATCTTGTTTTGAAAATTTTCGCAAGATAATATAATGAAAGAACTCAAGCTGACTAATGAACAAATAGAATTCTAAGCCATGAGAATCGCTTAAATGAAAACCAACTGGACTAATACCCGGATAAAGAAAAATAGAGCGTTACATTTTTAACCGATTTTAAACGAAAGATCAAATCGTTATCGTAATTCGTATTTAAACTGATTTTATGATAATCAGCAAGTTGATCGAATATTTTGATATTAGTTATATAATGTTTACAGTTTTATGTTAAGCAGCTTGGGGTTTGGCAGAGGTATTTTATTCTAAGCAGCGGCTGGCCAATTAGCCAAGCAGGAGGGAAGGCAATGGCACACTTATGTGACACGCTTTGCTGGCGCATGTGTGTGGCATTTAACCAGCACTTAAAGTCCACGTAAATATTCTTGAATTAACTCAAGTCCTTCTTCATCAAGCATAGTAGTGCCGTTAAATGGCATCCGTCCGTTAGCCATTGTTCTAGAGATTTTTTCCTTTTTATCTAAAATGCCAGTTTGACTTAATGGAGTTTCAAAACTAAAATCAAACCTTCTTTCACTCGACCTATTCCACCCATCAGGGTTATGGCAATGAGCACAGTTCATTGCTAAATAAGCTCTTCCTCGTTGATCTAAAGGAATATTTATGTCTTTATAGTTTACAATTGATGGAATGTCCTGAAGAGCAAATTCGTTAAGCAGACCAACATTTTGAAGATGTTTCAATTGATTGATATCAGCACCTTTTCTAGATACAGTTCGATTTAAATTCATTAGACTAGGTCCAAGAGGAGTTATTTGAGTATTTGACTGATGACAAGTTCCACAATCATTCTGTGTGGGAACTTTATAGAGCGTTGATAAACTTCTGCCATTAGTGTTTATCCAAGAAACCTCAGTTTCAGCACCCCGTATTGTTAGGGAGGCGTCAGTTTGTTCATTGTTCCAAACGTAAGTAGCAGCATTCCACTTTGATGCTTCTTTGATCAACAATCTTGTCTCAATTACTCTTTTACCTAAACTTGTGTCTCTTTCATCATGATAATAAAAGAAGGTCTTTGCGAGTATTGTGCCATTGGGAAACTCGAGTCGATCTAGAGCGCCCTTCTCGATCTTTTCTCTATTTGGCAACCTGATCAACCTTTGCTTGTGGGCATAATCTGTAAATAAAGGAGAACTCAATTCGACTAAGTGAAAGTTATTGTTTGGAATTAAGTCAGAAACACTACCCTGAAAGAGGTCATAGGCAGAAAGTTTCTGTTCAAATTGTATAGTTTGATCAAAGACTATTAATTCGAAATTGTCTTCCCTATCAAAATCGTTTTGACCGATACAAGCGAATAATCCGATTGTCACTAAAAAACCCTGTAATAGGAAAATCTTTGCTCTCATCATGAACAAATGTGTCAACAATAGATAAGGCTAAAAAAAATATTCAACCAACGAGGCGAAATCCTCAACGAAAATATTTCTTCCAAACAAGATGGAATAGCCAGTTTGATGGATAATGCTTTTAACTCATTGAGAAAATCCCTGGGTTCATTGAATTAATTTGGGTTTCTTGAAAAATAGTTTAATCATTAAGTATGCATAAGAGCTCTTGGCCGATCATCATTCAACAAATTCTGATCTGGGGATTTGGTTGGTTGTTGATACTCATCATTTTAAATTCTGGAGCAGGATTTGACAGTCGCTTTTGGACCAAGGCCATTCTAATCGTTCTAGGTTCGTCAGTGGTCGTACTGATCAATCTAAAAATCCTCTTGCCTAGACTATACTTTCAAAAAAGGAGAGGGGCTTACTATATATCAGCCATTGCCTTACTTTTTATGATTGTTTGGAGTATACATTCTGATGCTTTATCATGGAAAAAACAAGTGCAAAAAAGGGAGCAGATTGAGAATTATGGTGATTCAGCAACAGATTCACAATTCAGATGGCTGATCAGAAATCTACCGCCTTTGTTTATCAGTCTGTTAGGGAGCTCAATTGTAGCCATTGGAGCCTTTGCCAGAGAAAAGGAAAGAGAGTCAGTTATGCTTGAAAAATCTAAGCTCCAAGCAGAACTCAAATTTTTGAAAACACAGATCAATCCACATTTTCTCTTCAATTCACTTCATAATATTTATGCCTTAACGATTATACAATCGGACCTTGCATCAGAACATCTTTTAAAGCTATCAGAATTGCTGCGTTATATGCTGTATGAGTCCAATGAGGAATTGGTGCCACTAGAACGTGAAATCAATTATGTGGAGAATTATCTGAATTTGGCACAGCTCAAAGACAGTAGAGGCATGGACATTAAATTCAATAAGCAGCTAAGTGGAAAACAGATTGAAATAGCTCCTTTACTGTTTATTCCATTTGTTGAGAATGCCTTTAAACACAGTAAGATTGAAGATGTGCAAAAAGGATATATTCATTTGGAACTGAGCACGTCAGACAAGGAATTGCATTTTGAGATAGAAAATAGTAATCCGAAAAATGTCTATCAGAAGGACCAAGTAGGAGGTATTGGCCTCAATAATATCAGACAAAGGCTTCTGTTATTATACCCTGAAAGCCATAATTTGAAGATTGAAGATTCCGCTGATGCATTCAAAGTTCAATTAAACCTGCAATTCTAATGAGTACTTATTCTTGTTTGATTATTGATGACGAAGAATTAGCAAGAGACTTGCTTGAAAACTATGTGAATCGCGTTAAGCATTTGAAGCTTAAAGGGAAGTTTAGTAATCCGCTACAAGCACTGGGTAGCCTAAAGGACGAATCAATTGATATCATTTTTCTCGATATTCAAATGCCTGAAATGACAGGTATTGAATTTTTGCAATCACTTCCTGAATCACCTGCCATCATTTTCACAACTGCTTATGACAAATATGCGCTCAAAGGATATGAGTTTTCTGTAATCGATTACTTACTTAAGCCATTCAATTTTACACGCTTTGTGCAAGCCGTAAATAAAGCTACTGAACTAGTTAGTCTAAAGAACCAATCAAATTCCACTCAAGAGCGTCCAAAGGGTGATTTCCAATCATCAGAAATACTTACTGTTAAGGCAGATCATAAAGTCTTTCGCATTGATATTAAGGATCTTATATATGTTGAAAGCCAAAAAGAATATGTGGTTTATCATACAAAAAAGGATAAAATCATGTCTCTAGGTTCGTTAAAGAGCCTTGAGGAGAAACTTCCTAGAAATCAATTTATGCGTGTACATAAATCCTATATAGTATCGATAAAACACGTTAATAGTTTGGAAGGGAATGAACTTAATCTAGGTGAAATTAGAGTACCTGTAGGTGGTATTTACAGAAATCATGTAGTTCAAACTTTATTCTGAATTAGGGAGGACTATAAACCTAAATATTTAGGTAGAAGAGGAGTTTGATTTTGAAGGCGGGTGGCCCGAGAGAATAGCGGGGATGCGTCTGCCATGCGGGCTGGCCGATTTATTCTCTCTAGATTTTTTGCATACTTTTTTATCAATGAAAAAAGTATGAGCCTAGCGGCTTGAGCGTTCACAGAAGCTACTGAACAACAACAGATCATTCGAGTCGTACATAGCCTCTGCATAGCTATCAGGAGATTGCCGCGCTACGCTCGCAATGACGTTACGTTAGAGAGCCTCAGCTAAGGACACAGCTAAACAAAGCGCAGGGTCACATGTGTTTTACTCATACGCTCAAGGCATGCCGCACAGGCCCTCGTGAATCTCGCAAGCTCGATTTGACAGGCTGGTCAATCCAATGATCAAGTATGAGGGAAACTCTTGTGTAGAGTTGGCTAATGGCTGGTACAGCCAAAGCGCGGTGGGTAGAATAAATAGCCGAGTTCGGAACAGGGCTGGGTAGCGTTGGTCCCGATGGCTATCGGGAGCGAGCTGGCCGAAGCGGCTATTTAAAATAAAACTAATTATATAACCTTCATGGGATCTTCATTAGAACCTTAGCCACATAGGTGGGGCAGTTTGTGTAATGTATTTACCCGAGTACCGATAGCTATCGGTAGCGAGGGCAAGCGCAGTTTACGGAGCGCAGACATAATATCATTATAAAACATAAGGAACTGTGAGGAAGCGTGAATTCCATTAACATATAATCGGCCGTTATAGCACTGAAGATGCTAGAACTGATTATATGTTAAATGCTGCCGCATTACTGGAATTCACTATGAATGTTATATAATTTATATTATGTTAAATAGATTCGGGAGATATCTATCCTACGAGCCATATACCTTATATTCTACTTCCAACTTATTTCCCTCTACTACTACCCCTATTCCAAAATCCTTCACCCAATCAGAATAAATACTAGTCAAAACTTCTTGTTGGTGTTCAGGGCTTGTTGAAGGAATCTCTAATCTTGGTTGGTTCATCGTGTCTTTCACTAAAACCTGATCCAATGGAAATGTTAATCCTTTTCCAACTAATTTGATGTAGGCTTCCTTAATACACCAGAGTCTAAAAAATGCTTCGGATCTCCTATTTCCTTTTGAATTTTTAATCAAGGAGATTTCCTCTGAAGAAAAAAAATGAGTTGAAATTAGCTCTGCTTCAATCTCAGGATCTAAATATTCTATATCGACTCCAAGTTCAGCTTCCGGAGAAAATCCATAAATCACATAATCTCTTGAATGTGAAATATTAAAATAGATTTCAGCTCCAGGATTTGCTACATATGGCTTTCCAAGTTTTGATTGATTTATAACTATCTCTTTGGGTTTTATGGAAAGGTATTCTGAAAATAGCTTTCTTAAAATGCTTCTTCGTTTAATAAAACGAGTCTTTATATGAGGGCGAAGAAACCGATCGGCACGATCTAATTCTTCTGATGAGAGGTCTTTCCCACTTTCTTCAGGTAATTCATCCAATTTGGCAAGCCATAAATCAACTTTCATGAAAAGATCTTTTATTCCTTTTCAAGATCCCATTTTTTAAGGTTTCTTACAATTGCCTCATTGAGTTGCCCAGTATATGGTTCTCGCATTAATTTCAAATGTGGACCCAGGATTTCTTCCCGATCTACAATATTTAATAATGGATCCCATTCATAGGTGTGTTTAAATTCCCTTGGTGTAGTAATAAGTAAGGTATCGCATGCGATCTTTTCGGGCTTATAATTAAGAATATACTTTTTCAATAAACCTGTATCCTTTATTAATGCGGGCTGATTCTGTTCTTTCTTTACCTTTTTTCGAACCTTCTCCAGCAATTCTCCCGGTTTATTCCAGTATTCCAAATAGGTAAATAGCTTTTTATATCCTCCCTTTCCAAATGTTCTCGATTTATCAAAAAACAAAGGCGGATCGATCATAATCAGATTTACCTGCTCCCCTACCTCTAGTAATTGCTTTGCAATCTCAAAAGCTATAACATTTCCTATTGAATAGGATAAAATGCGGTATGGACCTTTGCTTTGGATCAATTTGATGTCTTTCAAACATAAACTCGCGATCTCGACAATATCCTTTGGGACAGAATCCTTAATCAATTCGGGACTTACCGATAAAACACTGTAAATCGGGTATTCTGCTGGCATGTGCCTGGTCAATTGACTATAAACTGTTTCGTAATAAAACTCACTATGAATACAGAATAGAGGCAATTTCTGACCGGTTGTTTTTATTGGAATGATCCTCTTCAAGGATTTTGACCTCAATTCAACTAAATTCTTATTATTTAAAATTTTACCTGCAATCTCTTGAATATTATCCTCGATATTAATCGGTTCTTTGAAAACATAATCAGCGTTTAGCTCCTTCTCCACCTGAAGCCATTCAAAATCAGATCCTCCATTTTTTTGAAAACTATCTCTAACCCCGATTAATTTTTGATTGAGGTATTTCTCCCAAACTTTTAAAACTTCTAGCTCTAAAGTGTTTTCAGGTCTGGCATATTCTTCATGATGAATTGACTTGACCAGAGATTCTACCGTGGAATACCGTAAAAATTGAGCAGGTGTAACTTTAATTCCAATGTCTCTACATCTTGCAATTATCCGGATACTTTGTAAAGAATTTCCACCCAATTCGTTGAAATCCTTGTTGACTGGTACTTCCTCTACTCCCATCACATCAGCCCAGATCCCTGCAACCTGACGTTCCAAATAGGTAGAAGGAACTTTTAAAGCAACATTTGAAGCCTGCGGCTTGGCAAGAGCAATGCCTTTTAAAGTATTTAAATCCACTTTTCCATTTGGCAGTAATGGAAATTCCTTTAGGGTCAGGATTATATCAGGAACCATATATCGAGGTAAATTTTGACGGAAAAATTGCCTCAACTCCTCCTCTTTTAATTCTGCCGGGGATTTAATAGCTAAGAATATTTGGGCATCAGATTCTCCAATAATCATTGCAAACGCTGAATGAACTTCAGGATAACGCTGAGCTAAATCTTGAATCTCAGTCAATTCAACCCGATGCCCTCTAATTTTAACTTGATTATCTTCTCTTCCAAGATATTCCAATAATCCATCTTTCTGGATTCTAACAAGGTCACCGGTCCTATAAATCGTATCCCATTGCTCAGAAAATGGGTTTTTTAAGAATTTTAGAGATGTCTCAGTTTTTGATAAATAGCCTTTTGTTACCCCAGCTCCAGCAATACAAAGTTCACCGGGAATACCAATAGGACTTAATTTCTGATTCGTATCGAGAACATATGCTAAGGTGTTTGATGTAGCCAATCCTATGGGAACTCTATGAAAAGAATCTCCTGCTTTTAATTCCTGAACAGTACACCAAACGGTTCCCTCGGTAGGACCATATTCATTGAAAAGGCGGGCATTGGGATGCCTTTCAAAATGTGTTATAATTAACTCATTTGGAAACTCCTCTCCGGCCAAAATCACTCCTTTCAGAGATTCCCAAACTTTATCATTTCCTTGCAACAAGGCCCCATAAAGAGAAGGCAGCATGAGGGTGTGACTGACTTCTTCCCTACTCATAATTGCTGAAAGTGCAGCCGTGTCTAGGGTCTCATTTTGTTGAGTGATGACGAGTTTTCCACCCGTGCACAAAGACCAAAAGATTCCGGCAATTGAGCTGTCAAAAGAAAATGAGGATACCAATAAGAATGAAGTTGGATTCTCTTTATAATAAGTTTTTCTAGCTTCTACGGAAGAATACAAATTAGAATGGCTAACCAAGACTCCTTTGGGTTTATTACTGCTACCCGAGGTGAAAATAAGGTACACATTTTCACCAACAATAGAATTTTTATCTAATTCATTATCAATAACTTGATTGTAATCAAGTAAATCTATTTTTATGACATTTGAAGAATCAATTAGTTGGCTTTTTGAATCAATCAAATTACGATGCGTCAGGACAAAATTTGCACCGGATTCTTTTAGGTATTGATTAATTCGTTGATCCGGATAGTCTGGGTCTAAAGGCAAATAGGCCCCTCCATATCTCAAGATTGCCACAATAGAAACCAGAAAATCCACTGATCTTTCCATAAAGATCCCTATGGGTTGATTGGGATCAGCAGATTTCTCTCTTAACTCATTTGCAATTACTCTACTTTTTTTATCCAGTTCTCCATAACTCAGTCGCTCAGATCCACAAACCACAGCAATCTGGTCCTTATTTCTTGTTAAGTTTTCAAGTATATCAGTTAGAACAGTTCCTTCACTTTCCGGATGGAACTCATGACTTAGGCCTGAAGTAAGAAATTGATTCTCTTCTGCAGAAATAATGGAGTAAGACTCAATCGATCTGTTTGGGTTCTCACAAATCCTATCAAGAAGTGTCGCAAAATGCTGACTCAAGCGCTCTGCAAAAACTGGACTGAATAAATCTTGGCTAATCTCAACTCCGATTTGATATGCTCCCTGTACTAAACCAAAATGATGTAACGTCAAATCAAATTTAGAGACATCTAAATCCAATACTTCAAAATCTACTGGAAGACCATGGTTTTTAAATGGGTTTTCTCCAGAGGAATGTCCCACAAACATGGCTTGAAACAGAGGGTTATAGCTTTGATCCTTTATTTTTTGGGACTTACTGACCAACTCCTCATAGCTAGGCTTTTGGGAAGAAATTGCCTTTAAAACATCATTTTTGATTTCTTTAATAAGCTCAGAAAACGGTTTTTGATCATTTACTCTGGCCTCAATGACCTGGGTATCTACAAAATACCCAACCATAGATTTAAACTCTTCCTTATCTCTATTTAGAACAGGTATTCCAACTGTTACCGAATCGCTTTTTGCATATTTCCCTAGCAAAATCTGGAAGCAAGCAAGAAAAAGGTTGAAATCTGTGGTTTGGAACTCTTTTAAGAGCTTCCCTACTTTTTCAGTTAAATTTTTAGGCAAGGAAAAGCGAATTAAACTTCCTTGATAGCTTGGACTAGCTGGTCTTGGATAATCAAGCGGAAGATCTAAAAATGAGTCTGAAAGCGCTTCATTTGTATTGGATTCGGGATCATCTTTGGAAAGTCCTTTCTGCCAAGTTGTAAAATCTTGATATTGTAAATCTGATTTATTTCTAGCGAAGTCTGGGTTTTGCTTATCCTTGGAAATCCTTGCATAAAAATCAGCGAAATCTTGCCTTAAAATGCCCATAGACCAGGCATCAATTATTATATGATGAAAGGTAACACCTATAGCATATTGGTTATTTTCAAGATAACAAACCCCTACCCGAATCAAAGGGTCAGTTTCAAGTCTAAAAGGCTTGCTTGCTAGTTTTTTAAGCCAGTTTCTAGCATCAGATTCGCTTCTTTTTCCTTCTGCTACATGTAGCTCAAAACTTGTTTCTCGTTGAAAAACCATCACAGGTTCTTCTTGGAAAACAACATAGTTACTTTTTAAAACCTGGTGCTTTGCAACTAAGTTTTCAAAAGCTTTTGTAAAAACTTCCTGATCAAAAGAGGGTTCCTGAAAATTCCAGATCTCAGAATAATTATAAACAGGACTTTTCGGATTCTTTTGATAAACAAACCAAAGACGCTGTTGAGCTACAGATAATGGATAATAGTCTGATGAGCCAGCTTTAGGAATCTGCTCCTCTGCTAAATTCTCTGATTGTTGTTCGTTTTCGTTAAAATTTAGCCACTGATCAAGAAGATCATCCGAATTTCCTTCCATACACTAATCTACTAAAGGATTCCTTTTTCGAGCAACCAAGTATGAAGTTTCAAATCGTACCCGAAAGCTCTTTCAATGATCCAATAAGCTGATATTGCCATCAATAAAAGAGAAAATCCCACTACAATGACGTGGTATTGCTTGAGCCTACTAATTAAGAAAAGAAGCGGAAAGGCAATAACTATAATACCTAACTGACCAATTTCTACTCCTAGATTAAAACCAATCAAAGAATAAACGAGGTACTCCCCTCCTCTTGATTGCTCCGCCAAAACCGAAGCAAATCCGAATCCATGAAAGAGGCCAAATACCAAAATAATCAGCCACTCACGTTTATTTAAAAATGGGACAATATTATGAAACGCAGCCATGGCAATGGAAATGGCTATAATCGATTCGACAAGTCTTGAAGGCAGATTGATTAATTCCAAAGCTGCTAAACTCAAAGTAACAGAATGGGCAAGTGTAAAAATTGTAATGATTTTGACCACAGAAATAAACGCAGTTTTAAAACTTGGCTCTGGATAAAAATCAGTGTATTTGATCCCCAACCAGCGTTTTTTAGGATCATGTTTTGGTCTAAAGACAATCACCGATGGAATCAGTAGCGCTATTAAGAACAGGATATGATCCAATCCGATCCAAATATGGTAGATTCCGGATTTAACCATTGCCAAAAATCCAGTAAGTATAGATCCCTCCTCAATGTCAAGCGTTTGATTTGGAGAGGAAGTCCCAAAGATCAAAGAAGGAAGGGATTCATTGGCTAAAACACCGGTTTTCCAATTTCTCTCAATGTGAAGTAATGATTCATGATTACTTAATTCTTCTACAAAAATCTGATCATATACTTCCAAATCAGAAGGAACGGGATTCATATTCTCCATGGAAAAATTAAATAAAAGAAAATCATCTCCGTCATTTAAATCTAAAAGACCCAAATCAGTGAAAATCAGTGCATGATCTCCTTGTGTAGATTTAAAGTTGAGATGGCTAAGAATATAATCCACCATCTGCTGGACTTTAGGGTCATTCTCATCTGGCACTACTCCAGGACCAATTTCAAATCCAAATACTTTGGTGATATCACTCTTCCTTAGTTCCACACGACAATCCATTTTACCTTCGTAAATGCTTAGGTAAATAAAATTTTGGTTTGGCCTATGTGCTTCTACGTTGACCGCGAGTGTAAATAATAGGAAGAAAAAAAAACTTGTTCTAATAAATTTGGTTGATGACATATATCTTAGTGTAGGAAGGATTATTTGGGTGTAACAAACTTTTAATTCAAAGGTTCTTAAATCCTAAGAATTTAGATCGGCTAAAAAAATGAATTGACACCTTAATTCAAAATAGTATATTGGGGATTGGTTAAATTAAGCAATGGAGAAGAATCAAGAAAGTATCATAATAGACAGCATTGCTGTTAATAAGATTATCACAAAAATTGGGTTAAACAGAGTAATGGATGACCTAATTGCAGAATTAGAAGAAGCAATAAAAAACTATAATAAAGAAGAAACTGAGGTCCCTATTCGCTCAGGTTTTAATTATAAAAAACCTTTTCTAGGTTTGGTGGAATGGATGCCAATCATGAAGAAAGGCGAGGAAGTATTGATTAAGGTAGTCGGTTATCATCCGGAAAACCCAGACATTTTTAAATTACCTACCATTTTATCGACTATTTCTTCCTACGACGCGCACACTGGTCATTTGAATTATTTAGTAGATGGAGTTTTGCTTACTGCTTTACGAACTGGAGCCTCTAGTGCAGTAGCAAGTAAATTAATGGCAAAACCAAATTCAAAAACACTAGGTATAATTGGTTGTGGAGCACAATCCATCACCCAGATACATGCTATATGCAGATTATTTCCAATTGAGGAGATATTGATATATGATATCGACCAAAGCTGCATGAATAGTATAGCAGATCGAATTGCTCCCATTAATCTAGGAATTTCACCTAAGGCTTCTCATATTTCTGAAATCATGGAGCTGTCTGATATTATATGTACCGCAACCTCCATTGCCCCTGAAAAAGGTCCTCTATTTTCTGAATTTAAATCAAAGCCACATCTTCATATTAATGCCGTGGGAGCAGATTTTCCTGGAAAATTTGAACTTCCAAAATCACTTTTAGAAAAAGCATTTGTTTGTCCCGACTTTCTTGATCAAGCTGTTATCGAAGGAGAATGCCAGCAATTGAATAAATCTGATATTGGTTCTTCTTGGGACGAACTAATCCATGATGAAGATTTGAAAAAAAATTACCAATCAGGGATTAGCGTATTTGACTCTACTGGATGGGCTTTAGAAGATCAAGTCGTGGCAAGATTATTTGCCAATTATGCCGAAGATTTAAATCTTGGAACTAAAATGAATATTGAGTCTTTTAGTTCAGATGAAAAAAATCCCTACGGGACTATTCACCAGTTAATTAATGTATCAGAATAATATTCTCTTAAAAGTTTAAAATTATTTTAAACAAAAACAGTAGAAATAAAGTAAGGTTTTAACAGAAATAAATCACAAAACCCAGTGGTATGATTTTCAAACCGGCTTTATAAAGTATAATTATGTTAAAAAAAGTACTCCCCACAATCTTTCTTATTATTTCATTAATAAGCCAAGTCAATGCTCAGGCACTCAAAGGACGAGTGTTAGATAGGGCAAGTTCTCCAATCATCGGTGCTTATATTATTCACAATGCCTCTGAACATCATGCCCATACGAATGAAGCAGGGTATTTTGTTCTTTCCGGTGTAGAAAACGGAGATTCTCTTCAAGTAAGTCACATCGGCTATGAAACTCAGATCATTGTAGTAGATAATCTTTCAAGAGAAGTAACAATTCGAATGGATGAATCAGCCATTGAACTTGGAGAGGTGGTATTTAGTCAAGACGTTAATCCGGTTAATACACTTTCCAGAATTGATCTTAAGACAAACCCGGTTAATACTTCTCAGGATATCTTAAGAAAAGTCCCAGGCCTTTTCATAGGTCAGCATGCGGGTGGAGGGAAAGCTGAACAGATCTTCCTCCGTGGTTTTGATATTGATCATGGAACAGATATAAATATCACTGTGGATGGCATGCCGGTTAACATGGTTTCCCATGCACATGGGCAAGGCTATTCGGATCTGCATTTCTTGATTCCAGAAACGGTAGAACGAGTAGATTTTGACAAAGGACCTTACAATGCTGACAAAGGAAATTTTGCTACAGCAGGTTATGTGAATTTTCAAACAAAAAGAGGATTAGATAAAAGCTCTGTATCTGTACAGGGTGGAAGTTTTAACAGTGTGCGTACTGTGGGACTTTTCAACCTGATCAATGATAAGAAAAATAATGCTTACGTAGCAGCGGAATATTTAGCAAGTGATGGCCCATTTGAATCCAGTCAAAATTTCAACAGATTGAATTTAATGGGACGATATGGTCTTACATTAGATGATGGTAGTGATATCAGTTTGATCGCTTCACATTTTACTAGTAAATGGGATGCCTCAGGCCAAATACCTATCAGAGCTGTTGAAAGTGGTCAAATATCGAATTTCGGAGCATTGGACGATACAGAAGGTGGTTATACTAGTAGAACAAACATTGCTTTAAATCATACGAAGCTGATCAACGATCGCCTATTTATTAAAAATAACGCCTATTACTCAACCTACGATTTTGAGCTATTCTCAAACTTCACTTTCTTCCTTGAAGATTCTGTTAATGGAGATCAAATCAGACAACGCGAGAATAGAGCAATTTTTGGAGCAGAAAGTCAGCTTACTTACAGCAACACATTCAATGGTGGCGAATATGCGCTTCAAGTTGGTGTAGGTCTTAGAAGTGATGACATTCGGGATAATGAACTAGCAGGAACAAAAAATAGAGATAGCGTTCGATTTGTAACTCAGAGAGGTGACATTACCGAGTCAAATTATTATAGCTACATAAATTTTGATCTTTACTTAAAAAAGCTGAGAATCAATCCAGGAATAAGAGTTGACTATTTCAATTATCTATATCAAGATGATCTTACTCCAGAATATGACCCAGAGTCATTAAACGCGGCAGTAGTAAGTCCAAAACTTAACTTCATTTACACGGTGAACGAAGATGTTCAAGTTTTCTTAAAATCAGGAATAGGTTTTCACTCGAATGATACTCGTTTAGTTCTTGAAAGACCAAATAATGAATCCATCCTTCCAAGAGCCTTTGGTGCTGATTTAGGAGGTAATTTTAAATTGATGCCCCGCTTGATAGTAAATGGAGCTCTTTGGTATTTAAGACTTGAACAGGAATTTGTTTATGTAGGTGATGCAGGTATTGTTGAGGCGAGTGGAAGAACAGCAAGAAGAGGAGTAGATTTAGGATTACGTTGGCAAGCTAACAAATGGTTATACTTTGATGGGGATTTCACTTATTCTTATGCAAGAAGTATCGATGATCCAGAGGGTGATAACTTTATCCCATTGGCCCCAAGAATTACCACAACTGGAGGAATGAGTTTTGAGAAAAATGGTTTTGCGGGTGCAATAAGAGCACGATATTTACAAGATCGCCCTGCTAATGAAGATAACAGCGTTGTCGCGGAAGGCTATACAGTTGTAGATATGAATGCCAGCTACACTTTCAATGCCTTCACTCTTGGTTTTTTCATAGAAAATCTACTTGACACAGATTGGAAAGAAACCCAGTTTGATACAGAATCAAGAATAAGACTTGCAAATGGAAACCTGGAACCTAATCCAGTTAGCGAAATTCATTTCACTCCTGGTACTCCGTTCAACTTTAGAGGATTTGTGAAATTCACATTCTAATTTAATGGATTTTAGCTGGAGCAAAGAACAAATAGAATTACGTGAGAAGGCTAAGGTTTTCTCCGAAGAGAATCTGAATAAAAACATTTCTCAGAAAGATCGCAACAATATATTTCCCAAGGAAGAGTGGGACAAATGTGCCGAATTCGGAGTTTTAGGTTGGCCTTTCAAAAAAGAATATGGAGGAGCAGGTTTTGATCCCCTAACCACTGTTTTGATGCTTGAAGGTCTGGGATACGGAAGTAAAGACAATGGTCTCCCCTTTTCTCTCAATTCTCAGATCTGGAGTACGCAAGTAGCAATAGATGCTTTTGGTACAGAGGAACAGAAACAAAAGTATTTAACCAGACTTATCTCCGGAACAATCGGTGCTTTTGGAATTACAGAAGAAGGCTCTGGATCAGATACATATGGGTTAGAAATGACCGCCGAGAAAGTTGAAGGTGGTTATATTCTAAATGGAGAAAAGCATTACATCACCCTAGCTCCTATCTGTGAAATAGCAGTTGTTTTTGCCACAACAAATGTCAAGTTAGGCAAGTGGGGAATCACGGCTTTCATAGTGGATAAAACCATGGAAGGTTTTACAAGTAGCGATGTACGGGATAAAGTGGGAATGAGAACCACCCCAATGGGGAACCTCTATTTAAAAAACTGTTTTGTCCCTGACGAAAACCGATTGGGCAGAGAAGGCTCTGGTTTAAGTCTGTTTAGCTCAGCTATGGAATCAGAACGAGGTTATATCTTCGCGAGCCAGATTGGGCGAATGGAAAAGCAATTAGAACTTTCAATTGCCTATGCTAATGATCGTAAGTCCTTTGGACAAAGTATTGGAAAATTCCAGTCTATTTCCAACCGGATTGCCGATATGAGACTTCGACTTGAAACCTCCAAA
Source organism: Algoriphagus sp. SE2 (assembly GCF_039563885.1). Lineage (NCBI taxonomy): Bacteria > Pseudomonadati > Bacteroidota > Cytophagia > Cytophagales > Cyclobacteriaceae > Algoriphagus > Algoriphagus sp. SE2. The sequence goes on from NZ_JBCLWJ010000005.1 coordinate 220,405, forward strand.
ATGCACCTTTATAAGGTAGCATATTTAGATAAAAATGATTTGCCATTAATGCGAGAAGCTGCTATGGCTAAACTATACATCAGTGAGGCTTTTGTGGAATCCAGTCTGGATTTTATTAGAATCTTTGGAGCCAAAGGAGTAGTAACAGAATATGAAGTTGAGCGTGATCTTCGCGATGGATTAGGCGGATTAATTTACTCAGGCACATCAGATATTCAGCGAAATATTATTGCTAAATTGGATGGTTTACTATGAATTCAAAGAGTCAAACATTAAGTGAACTCATCTCAGCAGGTGCAAAGAAAACGCCTGAAAAACTTGCTTTCAAGAGTGCTGAAGGCCAAATCACCTATCAAGAATTAGAATCTCGAAGCAATCAATTAGCAAATTGGCTTGCTGGGAATCAGATAAAAAAAGGAGACCGCGTCGGCATTCTTATTGAAAAGAATATCTATACAGCTTATGCAGTTTACGGTATTTTAAAAGCAGGAGCTGTTTTAGTAGCTTTGGATCCTAGTCAACCCAGTGAAAGGCTTGACGCAATCATTGCTGATTGCAATATTAAAATAGTTCTCACCATCCCTTCTCATCAAAGGATAGTAAATCAAATTGATAAAAGAGAGCTAATTCTGGTAGGGTCAGATAATGGCCTCTCTTGGGAAACTATATTTCGGAAAGCTAGTCCTTCTCCATTGAATTTAGAAATAAAGTCCTCGGATCTCGCTTACATCCTTTACACTTCGGGCTCTACAGGAGAACCAAAGGGAATTGTTCATACGCATGCAAGCGGTTTGGCATACGCCAAGCAATCTGCTTCACTTTATGAAGTATCAGAAGATGATATCATAGGAAATGTCGCCTCCTTGCATTTTGATCAAAGCACATTCGGATACTTTTCGGCCATCTATGCAAGTTGTACTACCTATATTTTCAGAACCAGCGAACTTGTTATGCTGGGAAGTTTTTGTGAAGCGGTAAGAAAAAATGGAATTACGATTTTATATTCGGTCCCTTCCCTTTTCATTTCTTTAATCGAAGGGGGCTTTGATTTAGACTTTCCGTCTGTAAGATGGATTAAATATGGGGGCGAATCCTTCCCAGCAATCAAATTAAATGAATTGCTCAGAAAAGCTCCTAGAGCAAAGGTTTCAAATGTTTATGGCCCTGCAGAAGTAAATCAATGTACTTATTATACAATTTCAAAGCCTGTTGACCCAGAAAAAGAAGTTCCGATAGGTCAGGTTTGGGACAATACAAGCTATTTGATTTTGAATTCTGAAGACCAACCAGTTGCTCTTGGGGAACAAGGAGAATTTCTTGTTCATTCTGTCACTATGATGCAAGGTTATTGGAATAATGAACCATTGAATGAAAAATCCTTTTTTATAGATGCTCAAAAAGGAAAAGAAGTAAAATATTATCGAACAGGTGATTATGTCTATTTGAATAAGAATAATGAGTTGGTTTTTGTGGGGAGAATGGACCGTCAAGTGAAAATTAGTGGGTACAGAATTGAACTTGGAGCCATTGAACAGGTTTTAATTCAATGTCCAGAGGTAAAAGACGTAGCTGTTTTCACTTGTAAATCAAATGGAATGAAAGAATTGTGTGCAGCTTTAGTCCCAAATGAAATTCCGTTGAATATTGATTCATTGAGAAAGAGGTTATTAAAACTTCTCCCAAAAACAAGTATTCCGAAACACTTCTTTGAAGTTCAATCTCTACCCCATTCAGTTAATGGGAAAGTTCATTATCGAAAGTTGGAAAAACAGTTTTCTAATTAAAATAGAGAAGTGATAAAAACTATGCTTAGTCAAGATCAAATCAACACATACGATCAACAAGGTTATTTACAGATAAGTAACTGGCTAGAAGGCAAAGAATTGGATCAAGTCATTCAGGCCATTGAAAAAATTGAGCAACTTGATGGACCAGAGTTTTTCAGAGAAAAATCTTCCGGTAAGATCCGAACTATTTTTGCTCCAGAAAAATTTGATTCTTCTATTCTGGCATTACTTAAAAATTCTTCACTTCCCAAAATTATTGAACAACTTTTGAGGACTGACTTTTATCTATTTCAGTCCAAACTGAACACCAAAAGCAGTCTTGAATCAGGTGTATGGAGTTGGCATCAGGATTTCAAGTTTTGGAAAGATGATGGGATGATCGCTCCCAATGCATTGACAGTTGCTATTTTATTATCAGACGTAGATGTAGCAAATGGTCCGATATTGGCAATACCATCCTCGCAAAAAGAGGGAGAAGTTGAGTCGTATCTGAATAACCCAGATGGAGTGCATGATGAGAATTTAAAATATATGATCACTCAAAGTACCTTATCGGAAATGGTGAAAAAATATAGCCCGATTATTCCATTTACAGGAAAAGCCGGAGATATACATATATTCCATTGTAATTTACTTCATAGCTCTTATCAAAACATGGGAGTAATTGACAGAAAACTTTTAATGTTTACCTTCAACCCCATTGATAATATTAAAGAAGTTTCAGACCCCAGACCAGATTATATGGTTAAAAGAAACCTTACAGCATTAAATCCAAAGTAATGGTCGAAGAGATTACAAATTATATAAATGAGGAAATTGACGTCCTTGTCACCCAAGAAGAAGAACTATTGAGCAGTGGGTTGATTGATAGCATTACTATTATGAAACTTATAGCTCATTTGGAAGAAACCTATGAAATTAAAGTTCCACCTCAGGATATGGTAATAGAAAACTTTAATACAGTTTCATCCATTATAGAATATATTGCCCAGCAGCAGAATAAATAGATAAAGATTGCAAGTATCACAAGACTCTATTTCCAGCCTAACTGGAAGTCAGCAAAGTATTTGGGCCAGTCATAAGATCGACCCTAGCTCAACTTCAAATTACCTTCCTCATACATTTGAATTTAGTGGAGAAATTGATTCGCATACGTTTCAGCTGGCTTTTAAGCAATTGATTGCCAATCATGATTGCTTGAGAACTGTTTTTAAGGAAAATGAAGATTCAGTTGTCGAGCAAATCGTATTGCCCCATCTGGACTTTGATCTTTCTTTCGAAGAGATTTCTACTGCAGAACTTGATTCTTTTATTGAATCTCGAATCCAAACTCCAATTGACCTTTCAAACCAATGTTTTGATTCTACTCTTTTAAAGCTAGATGAGGGGTGTTATTTATGGTATTTGAATATTCATCACATTCTTGCAGATGCTACCACCTTTAAAGTTCTTTTTGAAGAATTGGCCAAGCTCTACGATTCGGAATTAAAGAAAATTGGAAGTAATGCTGAAAGCATAACAAGCTTCAGAGAATATCGAGCCTTTGAGCAGAAAAAAAGAGATAATAAAAATACTCCAGCTGCTGAATATTGGAAGTCTAAGGGGCAAGTTCCAGTTAAGGAATTATCCTTATATGGAAACAGAAAATCTAAAAATCAAAGCAGTGCAAGAAGAGTAAGAATTCCTATAAGTGCCGATTTAAAAAGACTTTTAGATGAAAAACTTTCCACGGAAGGCTTTAGGTCCTTTAATCCGGATCTCACAAAATTTACGATTTGGTCCACTATTTTCGCCGCTTTTATTTCCAGAATATCAGGAGAATCTGTATTAAGAATAGGAAGCCCATTCCCAAACCGAAATCTCAGTAAATTTAAAAATACGGCTGGCTTACTTATAGAAGTTTTACCTATTGATCTTCAGATAACTAACGAAGATACTTTCCAAAGTCTGTATGAGAAGGTGAGACAAGAGCTTTTCGATTTCTTTAAAAATGGATATCCTGGCGCTCAAACCATGGAAAGCTCTAGAGGGATTCAATTAGTAGTCAATTACATTCCGCTTTATTTTGGTGACTTTGGGGAAATCCCAACCAAGACTAAATGGCTTTTCCCCGGACAATTAGATTCAGGACACCGACTTCGTTTTCAGGCATTTGATTTTAATGATAAATCAAACCTGGATTATTATTTCGATATCAATGAAGCTTATTTTACCGCTGACCAGATAACCCTACTCCCACTCCATTTTGAAAAGATGGTTCAAGGGTTTATCGCTGACGACCAATCGAAAATTACGGAAGTAAAGCTAGTTTCGGAGGAAGAGGAAAAAGAACTGATTTCTAATGATGAAAGTGAAAAGGGTGATACAAAAACGTTCGATGAACTTATAAAACATATTTTTGAACAATGTTCAAAAAACCCTGCCATAGTTCTGAAAGACAAAATAATTTCCTACAAAGAACTTGGGGAATTGATAAATAAAGCGAGTCAAATCTTTAAAGAAAAAGGAGTTAAGGAGCAAGATATTGTTGTCGTTCATAAAGAAAGGTCCTTTGAATATATTCTCTCAGTCCTTGGCATCTTGCGTTTAGGAGCCACATTTGTTCCTATGCCTGTCGATCTTCCCAAAAAACGGATGGAGAGTATTTTGGAAGATTTGAGTCCTTCATTAATCGTTAGTTCATCTTCAGAATTCGGATCCTTTCCAAAAATTGATGTAAAACTAAACGACCTTCTTTCTTATGAATTGAAAGATCATGATTTAGACTTAGAACTCGATCCGAATCGAACGGGATATATTCTTTTTACTTCAGGTTCTACGGGTAAACCAAAAGGTGTTGAAGTATCACTGACTTCATTGGCAAATTATTTAAGTGAAGCCAATAGGTTGTACAGCAGAGGGAAAGAAGTACACATGCCTTTCTTCACTTCCATAGGTTTTGATCTAACAATCACTTCCTTATTTCTACCACTAATTTCTGATGGAACAATTCATATTTACCCGGAAGGAAAAACTGGACCTGACGTTTCTATCTTGGAAGTAATCAAAAACAAAGAGATAAACACAATTAAGCTTACCCCTTCTCATGCGAGAATTATCCTGGGGACTTCATTAATTGAATCGAATCTTAAAACAGTAATTTTTGGAGGTGAGAATCTCGAAACAAAGCTGGCTACAGATTTTCAAAATAATCTACCTGAAGGTGCAGAAATATTTAATGAATACGGACCTACTGAAGCGACAGTAGGATGTATAGTTCATAAATTTGATCTCGGTGAAAAAGCTCCTTCAGTACCAATTGGAAAGCCTATTTCGGGCTGTTATTACTATATCTTGGATGAAGGTTTAAATCTAGTGCCTCAAGGAGTACAAGGGAACTTATACCTTGGGGGTGAAGTACTTGCAAAAGGATATTATAAAAACCCCAACCGTACAGCTGAGTCTTTTATTACTAACCCTTTTCGGGAAGGTCAAAAGATTTATAAAACCGGAGACTTGGTAAGGTTAAACGTCTCAGGGATACTCGAATATTTTGGAAGAATAGATGAGCAGATCAAGTTAAATGGAGTAAGAATTGAATCGGCAGAGTTGGAAATGTTGCTTTCCGAATTTCCTGGTGTGGAGGAAACTCATATCATCGTGGCAGATTCAAATGAGGATTTATACGAAGCCCCTGATTTTTACTGTAAAAACTGCGGAATACCATCTAATTATCCTGATGCAACCTTTAATGAAGAGGGAATCTGCAACTTGTGTGAATCATTTGAAGAATATCAAAAAAATGTTTCTTCTTACTTTAAATCCATTGACAACCTAAAATCTGAGATTTTGGGCTTAGGCGAAAATAAAGAAAAAGAATACGATTGTCTGATGCTCTTAAGTGGAGGAAAAGACAGTAGTTATGCGTTGGCACGACTGGTAGAACTTGGACTCAATGTACTTGCTTGGACTCTAGACAATGGGTTCATTTCTGATAATGCCAAAGAGAATATTAATAATACGGTTACGAAACTTGGTGTCGACCATATTTATGGCAGAACAGATGCAATGAATGCTATTTTCAGAGATAGTTTAGAAAGGCATCAAAATGTGTGTAACGGCTGTTTTAAAACCGTTTATACACTCAGTACCAAGCTTGCTCTTGATAAAAATATCCCGGTGATTGTCACAGGACTTTCTAGGGGACAATTCTTTGAAACTCGTTTAACTGAAGAGCTTTTCTTAAAAGATCATTTTGATCCGGCAGATATAGATAAAATAATTTTAGAAACTCGTAAATCCTACCACAGAAGCAAAGATGCGGTAAGCGAGTATTTGGATGTTTCGATGTTTGAAACAGATGATGTTTTTACCAAGGTTTCTTTTGTTGATTTTTATCGTTTCAGCGACGTAAGCCTTTCTGAGATGTATTCTTATTTGGAGGAGAAAATTGGATGGAGAAGACCAACAGATACAGGTCGTAGTACAAATTGCATCATTAATGATCTTGGGATTTTTGTTCATAAGCGAAAGAAAGGGTATCATAATTATGCATTCCCATATAGCTGGGATGTTCGGGTTGGGCATAAAAAAAGGGAAGAAACTATTGATGAGTTGAATGATGAGCTAGGTACTCAAGAGATAAAAAAACTCATGCAAGAGATTGGCCTAGAAGATCAAAATTCTGATTCCAAAGAAATCCGGGCTTATTTCAAAGCTTCTTCTCAAGTGGATAAGAATGAGTTGGTTGAATACCTCAAAACTTTCCTGCCTACAAACATGATTCCTTCAACTTATATTCAAGTTGACTCCTTCCCTCTCACTTCAAATGGAAAGGTAGACAAGCAAGCACTCTTGAGAAGTCAGACTAAAAGTGCTCCCAGAAAAAACAAAGCAATTGTAAAACCTAAAAATAAAATTGAAGAGTTGGTACATAGCACCTGGTGTACTGTCTTAAAGCTGGACAGTATCGATGTGACAGACTCTTTCATTCCTCTTGGTGGTAATTCTCTTTCGGCCATACGAATCGTTTCTTTACTGAGCAAAAGGCTTAATCTGGAAATTTCTATTCAAGACTTTTTTGAGCAGGATACGATTCGGAAATTATCAGCTTCTATTGAAGCGGAGATTAAGAAACGTATGGGTATTGCTTAAAATAAAAATTTGAATTTTAAGGCTTCATTTTTTTCCTTGTCAAAGATTATGAAATGAAAAGTTTTAGCTTTGAGGCTTCATGAAAGTCAATATCAAATCACTGGGGCTTTACTTGGGGCCTCTAGCCTTCGTTTTAATTACTTTTTTTGTGGGTTTTAATGACCTCAATCCAGCTGCCCAAGCTATGTTAGGACTCGCTGCCTGGATGGCTATTTGGTGGATTTCGGAAGCCTTACCTATTGCTGCTACTGCTTTTCTACCCCTAATTTTTATGCCATTGCTCGAGATTCTTCCAATCTCAAAAGTATCTGCCAATTACATGCATCCAACCGTGATGCTATATATGGGAGGCTTTTTACTCGCTACTGGAATTGAAAAATGGGGACTGCATCGTCGGATTGCTCTTAACATTATTAATTTACTAGGAACAGATCTCCGACGAATCGTTTTAGGCTTTATTCTAGCTACAGGAATTCTTTCGATGTGGATTTCCAATTCAGCCACCTCGCTGATGATGCTACCGATTGGATTGGCTGTTGTTGGTCAATTTAAAGCTCATTTAGGGGAATCCAATACGTCAATTGCAGATAGACTTGGTAAAAACATCATGCTCGGGATCGCCTATAGCGCTTCTATAGGTGGCGTGGCAACTTTAATTGGCACGCCTACAAATACCATTATGGTTGCTGTAATACAGGACTTATACGGCTATACAATTGGCTTCAACGAATGGTTTATGTTCGGTTTGCCTTTATCCCTTGTTCTTTTGATGATTTGCTGGTACTATTTGGTTTCATCGGCAAACCCACTTCCAAAACGCTTTAGTCTATCGGATGAAAAAAGTATTATCGGGAAACAGTTAATTGATTTAGGAAAAACAACCTATGAGGAATGGAATGTCCTTATTGTTTTTGGTTTAGTTTGTATCTCCTGGATAATCAAAGATTATGTGTTGGTAAATTTCCTTCCTTCAATTAATGATACAATAATCGTATTAGTTGGAGTCGTAATACTCTTCGTTCTCCCCTCTTCATCTAAAGAGGATCGGATTCTTGACTGGAAAACAGCGGAGCGAATTCCTTGGGGAATATTGATACTTTTTGGTGGTGGTTTAGCTTTGGCTGAAGGGTTCCAAAGTACAGGTTTGGCGGAATGGATCGGTCAGAAATTCACCCTATTGGAAGGAGTAAGTTTTATATTGCTGTTACTGATTATTGTGGCTTCGGTTAATTTCCTGACCGAGGTGACATCCAATGTTGCAACCGCTTCCATGCTTTTGCCAATCTTAGCTTCGGTAGCTTTAAAACTTGATTTACATCCTTTTGGGTTGATGATTGGTGCTACTCTAGCTGCAAGTTGTGCCTTTATGCTTCCTGTTGCCACCCCTCCAAATGCAGTGGTTTTCGGTTCCGGTTATTTACGGATGAAAGATATGGTGAGCGCTGGTTTTTGGTTGAATATCATTTCTGTCATTTTAGTGACGCTGATGGTGTTTATTGTACTTCCTTGGTTGTGGGGAATCGATTTGTTGAGCAATCCTTTTTAAAGTCATAAAGTTGAAATGAGAAAGCTGATGTAACGTCATAGCACCTGTCCTCCGAAGGAGGAAGGGGGCTTAAAAAGCTGATGTGGCCAACCTACCGGCCGGCAGGCAATCTATGTTAAACCTTAGATTAGATTGTGCAAAATTAAAATTTAATCCCCCTAGCCCCCTTTTAAACGGGGAGTTGATTTCGATTCGTAACGTATCCCTAATAAATAAGTAATTCTATTCGAGATTGCTTCACTGAGTTGATAAGGACATTAATGCAGTCATTTTGCCCAATCTCATTTTAATCCGTCACTGCGAGCGAAGCGTGGCAGTCCCGTTATAAGAAGTTCAAAGTCTCCCGAGATTGCTTCACTGCGTTCTCAATGACGTTACTAATGCCATGCTTTGAATTACATTTCATATTTCTTACTTCAAACTTTCCCTTATCTCGCCGAAGGCATATTTCAACGACTGCAGGGAGTTATATTTCGAAAGCCTAGGGCTTGCGTATCTCCATTATTTATTTCCATCCCACATTTCCCACTTTTCGTCCCATACTTTTGCAGAGGCTAATTTGACCGAGTATTCTTGGTGTATCATTTACGAATAGATTTAATGAACACGAAGAAAGTCTTTTATTTGTTAATCTTCTTGGCCGCCTTGTACAATTTGATCAACCTCAAATCCTGCACAAACAAAGCCGAAAAGAAACAGGAGACTACTTTAACTTCAGCTTCTACTCCAATTGAATTAAAGTAAATCAACTTATTTATTTACAGATACTTATGAAATCTAAAAGTCTTGTATTTCGGGATATTGAATGGTGGTCGGTAACCTTTGTATTTTTGATAATTATCATTACCAATATTTTAATGGGAATGGGTAATGGATATCATGATATGATGCGGTTTTTTGGAAAAGTAGCCATGCCTATCATCGTATACCTAGGCTTCTACCTGATGCATTTGGTAATTATCCCTAAATACCTGCGAGATAAAAATGTTTTACATCTGATTCTGTTCAGTGTTTTGACTACTGCAATTATGGGAGCTCTTTCCGGTTTAGCTGCCTCAGCAATAGGAAATGTACACACTCAGTTCTTTAGATTCTTTTTTAGTGTCATCGCCCTTTATCCCGGGTATTTATTGACTGCGATTTTGATCAAAAGGATCTTTTATCCACCAGCCTTTAATGACTTTCAAATCTATAATGGTCTGAGGCTAATTATGGTTTTTGTCTTCATCTCAATTTTTCTATTTATATCGCAAATATTTGTAAATGACGTAGTTTTGGTTGTCATTTTAATGATTGTACCAGGAGTCTTGTTAGTTGTTTTGTATAATTATTTCCTATTGTATAAAAACAAATTAGCGGGAAAAATCAAACCTTATCGTTGGTATCTATGGTGCTTATTTGGTTTTATTATTTTACTATTTATAATTATTTCTGCTGAAAATAATGTTCCAGAAATCATCCTTTTTGGATTCGGACTTATTGCCCTTTTATTTTTCGTGATTTTCCCACTCTCGGAGCTCGTATTTAGAAAGTATGACAGCGTTATCGGAAAAATAGATACCCTTTCAGTTCAAGTAAATCAGAGTTCGGCTAACCTAAGTTTCCTTCGATCACAAATTAATCCTCACTTTCTTTTTAATGCTCTAAACACGCTTTACGGCACTGCATTGATTGAAAATGCGGAAAAGACTTCTGATGGGATTCAAAAGTTGGGCGATATGATGCGCTTTATGCTTCATGAAAACCAAATGGATAAAATCCCGCTTTCTAGGGAGATTGACTATTTAAGAAACTATTTGGATTTACAGATGCTGAGATTTGCCAAGGAGGATCATCTTGATGTTTCAATTCAGATAGCGGAAGAATATTGTCAAGGAGATATCTCTCCTATGTTGTTGATACCTTTTGTGGAGAATGCATTCAAACATGGAATCAGCACCAAATCAAAATCCTGGATTAAAATTAATCTGAGATGTCTGAAAGGCTCGGTACATCTAGATGTGGTGAATAGTATGCATCCTAAAAAAGTCACAGAAGATCCAAAGGATGAATCTGGGATAGGATTAGAAAATGTTAAAAGCAGGTTGGCTCATTTTTACCCACAAAAACATAACTTGACGATTGTGGCGAACGACACGGAGCATTTTGTTCACTTATCCGTGCAACTTCAATAATATGATTAAAGCAATTGCAATAGACGATGAAAATATGGCTTTGGAAGTAATAAAAGCGCACGCTTCCAAAGTTCCCTTTCTTCATTTGGAACAAGTGTTTTTGGATGCTATTGAGGCATTGGAATACATCAAAGACAACGAAATTGATCTTATTTTTTTGGATATCAATATGCCGGATATTTCTGGAATCGACTTTGCAGAATTGCTTCCTAAAGAGACCTTGGTGGTTTTTACAACGGCTTATTCTGACTTTGCCGTAAAGGGCTTCGAACTCGATGCACTGGATTATTTACTAAAACCATTTAACTTGAGTAGGTTTATCAAAGCCTGCCAAAAAGCTCAGGAATGGTTGGAATTACAGCCTGGAAAGGAACCTGAGTTTACATTTATTAAAACTGGAGAAGGTCAAATTAAATTGAACTTCAGTCAACTTTTATTTTGTGAAGCCAGTGGCAACTACGTGACCTTTCAGTTGGAAGAGGAAAAAGTCATGAGCAGAATGACTTTGGCAGAAGTGGAGAATTTGCTTCCCTCCTTCTTTATAAGAACCCATCGATCCTTTCTGGCAAACAGCCAAAAGGTAAGCAAAGTAGAAAAACATCAGCTTCACTTAAATCAACACAGTATACCCATAAGTCTTTCTTACATGGATCAAGTGATGGCGCATTTTAACTCTTGAAAATCAACTGAAACACAAGAATTGCTTACTGAATCCTGCGACTTTCAAATACCCACTGACTACTCAAAACTTTCCAGATATTCCTTTCTATAGTTAATCGGTGTTTTTCCAATTCGATCCTTAAACTGTTTATTGAAATTGGAAAGGGTATTAAACCCGCTTTCATAGCATACTTCAGAAACATTAATATCTTCTTCATGAAGTAGTTTACAGGCATGACTGATTCGTACATCGCTGATAAAATCAGAGAATGACTTATTGGCTCTTGATTTAAAGAATCTACTGAAAGCACTAACTGAAAGATTTGCCAAACTTGCCACCTCTTCCAATTTGATTTTCTGTTTGTAGTTTTTCATCACATACTCGTACACCTCTCCCATTCTATCCTTTTCAGATTCTTTATTTAGGTTGATATATCCAACATTGGTAATCTGTCGAATATCTTTTGAATGGGATAAAAGGTTGAGAATTTCTAGCAATTGAATCAGTTGTGTAGAACCAGTAAGATGAATCAAATTCTTCATCATCTCAGTGACTTCTCGGTTAGTCTTGCCATTAACTTCCACACCTCTTAAAGAAAGCTTCATTAACCTGGCTATATCCGCAAATTCCTCTTTTTCAAAAATTCCTTCTCCTAAAAAATTTTCAGGGAAATACACGACAATCAAATGAGTTTCCAGATTGTTTGATGGATCAAAATAAGCATTATCGGATCTCCAAACATGGGGCAAGTTTGGTCCTGTCATCACCATATCCCCTTCTTTAAATGGTTTAATATGATCACCAATATACCGAGTACCCGTACCTTTCAGGATAACTACCAACTGATATTCAGGGTGAAAATGCCAATTTTTATCAAAAAAAGGAGCAATTATTTCCTTGACTAAAAATACTTTTGAATCAGGAATTCTTGACTTTTTAAGTGGGTTTTTCATGATTTATAACTGAGTTATGCTGTATTACTTCACGTATTAAACGCAAAAAGGACAAAATTCAGTCATTATTCAAAGTAATACAGTGAGAATCTCCCTCAAATTTTATACAATTTTCCTTTTCAATTGATTCTTAAACCCATTTATGAACATTTCGTTTAAAAATTCCATCCCAAAATTTTCCACAATCATGGCCACTTTGGTCATTTCTCTGCTTGTGATAAGCTGTGGAAAAAAATCCGATGAGACATTTCTGTCTTCCACGGAACCTAGACGTGTTGAAATACTTGTGCTAGGACATGAAAGTGAGCATCACAATTCAGAAAAATTGATGATGTATATCGAAACTCCTTTATTTCAAAAGGGAATCAACCTCACCTACACGACAGACGTCAACGATTTAAATCCTACAAAATTGAGTAATTATGATGGTTTGATGATTTATGCAAACCATGATCAAATTTCTCCTGAGCAGGAATCCGCGCTGAAAGCTTATGTGCAAGGTGGAAAAGCTTTAATCCCGATTCACTCGGCATCTTTCTGCTTCCAGAATTCACCTTGGTACATTTCAGCTGTAGGTGGCCAATTTAAAAGTCATGGCACAGGTGATTTTACAGTAGACATCGTAGACAAAGATTCTCCGATTATGAAAGGAATTAACGAGTTTGAAACTTGGGATGAAACCTACGTTCATAGCCAGTTAAATCCGGACATGCATGTGCTAATGGAGCGAAAAGAGGGCGATCATACAGAACCTTACACTTGGACTCGGGAAGAAGGAAAAGGTCGTGTTTTCTATACTGCATATGGTCATAATGAGAAAACTTGGGAAAAAGAACAATTCCAGGAATTGCTTGCGAATGGAATCCTATGGGCAGTAGGTGACAAAGTAAATGAGCTATTAACTGCTTATAATATCCCAACTCCTCAATTCGAAGATGCGGTAATTCCAAATTATGAAAGAAGAGACCCTCCTCCAAGATTCCAATTGCCATTATCTCCTGAAGAGTCTATGAAATTGGTTCAAGTTCCAGTAGGATTCGAATTGGAGCTCTTTGCATCTGAGCCAATGATCATCAACCCAATTGCTTTCGCTTGGGATGAGAGAGGAAGATTATTTGTAATTGAAACCACTGATTATCCGAATGAAGTTCGCAAGGAAGGTGGAGATGATAAAATCAAGATTCTGGAAGACACAAACGGAGATGGCAAAGCAGATAAAGTAACCATTTTTGCAGAAGGCTTAAACATCCCTACTTCCATTATGGCTGTAAATGGTGGAATGTTAATCTCCATGGCTCCTGATTTTGTATTCCTAAAAGACACAGATGGTGATGATGTCGCCGATGTAAAAGAAGTAGTAATGACAGGCTGGGGTAAATTTGATACCCATGCGGGACCTTCAAACCTGAAATATGGTTTTGATAATAAAATTTGGGGTGTTTTAGGATATTCTGGTTTTGATGGAGAAGTAAGCGGAAAGAAATTCAGATTCGGCCAAGGCGTTTACAGATTTGATCCTTCCGGTGAAAACATGGAATACCTAGGAAGAACCAGTAATAACACATGGGGACTTGGATTCTCTGAAGATTTTGAAACCTTTATCTCTACTGCCAATGGACAACATTCCGTGTATTTGGCATTGGATAATAAGTTCGTAAAGAGAACAATCTATAAGGGTACTCCAAACACCGCCACTGGAATTGATTCGCATTATGATATGCCTCACTTGACGCCTTTCCTAAGACAGGTTGACTGGCATGGATCCTACACAGCAGCTGCTGGACATAACCTATATACTGCAAGAAATTTCCCTTCAGAATATTGGAACAAAATGGCTTTTGTAGCAGAGCCAACGGGCCGAGTACTTCATAATGCAAGAATACTTGAAGAAGGATCCGGTTATAAGGAGAAAAATGCCTTTAACATTTTGGCGAGTTCAGATGAGTGGTTCAGTCCTGTTCATGCAGAGGTAGGACCTGATGGATCCTTATGGGTTGCAGATTGGTACAACTTTATCATTCAGCATAACCCTACTCCTCGAGGTTTTGAAAATGGACCAGGAAATGCTTACATCAACCCAATGCGGGATAAAGAGCATGGTAGAATCTATCGATTAACTTATAAAGGTGGTGAGCCATCTAAAACTTTTGACTTAACTGATGCTTCTTCAGCTGAATTATTAGACGCTTTGAAGAGTGATAACATGTTCTGGAGACTTACTGCACAGCGATTGATCGTTGAAACTCAGAATAAAGATGTTGTTGAAGGATTATATGAATTAATTAGTTCTCCTGAAGTAGATGAGGCTGGAATTAATGGACCAGCTATCAACGCACTTTGGACCTTGAAAGGTTTAGGAGAGCTTGATGGTAGTAATGCAAAAGCTCAGGAAGTAGTAGAGAAAGCTTTGAGCCATCCATCAGCAGCGGTTAGAAAAAATGCAGTTAGAGTTATTCCTCGAAACCAGTCTGCATTGAATGCTATTATTGCTGTCAATATGATGGAGGATGATAATCTTCAGGCGAGGAAATTTGCGATTCTAGCCGTATCTGAAATGCCAGCTAATGAAGAAGTATCTAAAATGCTTTTGGCTATTTCTGAGGATGAGGATAATGCCAAAGATGAATACCTGCCCCAGGCGATTTTTGCCGCGGCAATTACTCACCCAGCTGCCTTTGAGAACCGACCTCCATCTCCTTCTTCGGAGGTTCAGGCCGATTCATTAATGGGAATAGCTGACAGAATTTCAAAAAGTTTAGTTTCTGAGCTTTATACCCTGAATCCTAGAAATGCCCTCCTTTTCCCACCAGATCCTTCCGGTAAAGAAATAACTATTAAAATGGAAGTGACTCCTGGAAGAGATCCTTTAGATGGAGTGATGGTCGCACAAGGAAATAATGTAAATGGATACAGTTTATATGTGTACAAAGATGCTTTGAGTTTTGCAGTAGCGCAGGATGGAGATGTTAAAATAATCAGATCCAAAAGGCTTCCTTCAGAGAAGTTTATGGTTACCGCTACTCTAGAACAAGATGGTGCTATGAGCTTACATATTGATGGTAAAGAAGTAGCTAAAGGAAAAACAAAGGGATTATTCAATTCACCACTTTCCCCGGACAATGTCCGTGTGGGTCAATTTGATTCAGGAAATCGAGTTGGTGATTATGAAGGCAACTGGAGATTCTCTGGAAGAATAGGAAATGATTCCAGCTTGGACCTTAAAAAAGTAGATTCTGGAGACAGTAAAGCGGTTGCCTTAGTAGAAGAGCCTATAGAGGTAGTAAAAGATGGAATTATCACCCTTACTGCTGTACCTCATCAGATGAGTTTTGACAAGACTGTTTTTGCAGTCAATGCAGGAAGTCAATTAATTCTGGACTTTAAAAATCCAGATTTCGTGCAACACAATCTGATAATCGGAGCAATTGGTTCTCTGGAGAAAATCGGACAAGCGGCAGATCAGATGGCAAAAAACCTGACTGGAATGGATCAGGCATTTGTACCGAACATTCCAGAGGTGCTTGCTTCAACTGACCTGGTTTTTCCTAATTATTCAGATTCCATTGTTATCAAAGTACCTTCCCAAAAAGGTGATTATCCATTCGTTTGTACACTTCCTGATCATTGGAAGCAGATGAACGGTATTATGAAAGTAATCTAAGGAAGGATGTCTCTTAAAGTAAATTTTGGGGTAAGCACCTGGCTTTGGACTTCCCCTTTTAATAAAGAAACAATAAACCTATTTCCTAAGATCAAAGGATTCGGCTATGATTTTGTTGAAATTCCAGTTGAAGATCCTGAACTGATCGATATTCAAGGAGTGAAAACTGCTTTAGCGGATAATGGCCTTAAGGCTGTTATCTGCGGAGCATTTGGAACCAGCAGAGATCTAACAAATGAAGATCCCAGTTTCCATAAAACCAGTTTTGATTATCTGAATAAATGCTTTGAAATTGCCGCTGGACTAGACTGCAATTTTGTCGCAGGCCCAATGTATTCGGCTGTAGGAAAGGCAAGACTTGTTTCTCCTGAACAGAAAAAAATCGAATGGGATCGAGCAGTAACCAATCTTAGAATTGTATGCCAAAATGCACGCAAATTCGGTTTGGAAATAGCACTGGAAACACTTAACAGATTTGAAACAGACTTGATTAATACCTGTGAAGAACTGATGCAGCTGATCAAAGATATTAATGAACCAGAGGCAAAAGTGATTTTAGACGGTTTTCACATGAGTATTGAAGAACCAGATCCAGAAGCTGCCATCAAGTTGGCAGGTGATAAATTGATTCATTTTCAAGTTTCTGAAAACTATCGAGGTACACCTGGAACAGGACAAACTCCTTGGGATGCATATAAAAGAGGATTAGAAGCTGTTAATTACGAAGGAGTGATTTCTATTGAAAGCTTTACTCCGGAAGTAAAAGAACTGGCTGGGGCAGTCTGCATTTGGAAGCCATTGGCTCCAAGTCAAGATAGTTTTGCCAGTGAAGGATTAAAGTTTTTGAAAAAATGGGCTTCTGAAGCCTGAATACCCCAAATACCCATACCTATAAAATTATGAGTGACAAGAAATTTAACATCGCTATTATCGGGCTTGGCTTTGGAGCCGAATTCATTCCGATTTATCAAAAGCACAAGCTGGCAAATATGTATGCCATTTGTCAAAGAAATAAAGAAAAGGCTGAGGAGATCGGAAAAGCTTTTGGTATAGATAAAGTATATACAGATTACGATGAATTATTAAAGGACCCCAACATCGATGCAGTTCATATCAATACTCCTATTCAAAACCATGCAGAGCAATCTCTAAAAGCACTAAGAGCTGGTAAGCATGTTGCTTGTACCGTTCCAATGGCTACTACGGTGGAAGAATGTAAAGCCATTGTAGAGGAAGTTCAACGAACTGGTTTGACTTACATGATGATGGAAACGGTGATCTACAGCCGTGAATTTTTATTTGTAAAGGAAATGTACGAGAAAGGTGAATTAGGAAAGATCCAATTCCTAAGAGCATCTCATCAACAGGAAATGGCTGGGTGGCCGGGATATTGGGAAGGTCTCCCTCCTATGCATTATGCCACACATTGTGTGGGTCCGGTTTTAGCTTTGCCCAAAGGTCAAGCAGAATATGTTTCTTGTTTTGGTTCTGGAAGGATTGATGAAAATTTGATTCCCAAATACGGTTCTCCATTTGCAATTGAAACTTGTCATATCAAATTAAAAGACTCTGATTTATCTGCAGAGGTGACTAGATCACTTTTCAATACAGCAAGGCAATACAGAGAAAGCTTTGATGTGTATGGTTCCAAGAAGTCATTTGAATGGACTCTTATTGAACATGAAGATTCCGTAATTCATACTGGTGAAGTACCTGAGCGAGTTAAAATTCCTGACTATGCACATTTGCTTCCAAAAGAAATTGCTCCTTTCACTACAGCTGGGGTTTACGATAGTGATGATAACCAACACCTTTCCTTTATTCAAGGGGCAGGTCATGGAGGATCTCATCCTCACTTGGTAAATGAATTTCTTAACGCCTTAGCCGAAGAAAGAGCTCCTTATCCGGATGCAAAGCAATCTGCAAACATTACTTGTGTAGGTATTTTAGCCCATGAATCAGCAATGGAAGGCGGAAAAATCATTAAACTTCCAGAATTTACATTAAGCTAAAAATAACTTTTAAATGGGAAATAGGTTAAATATACTATTTCCCATTTATCAGAAAATCTGTGTTTAAATATAAATAATCCATCAATTACTGGAGAGTTTATTCAAATTCGCAGATTGAAAGCTAATCCAATATCAACATGAAAATTACAATCTTATCTAAAACAGCAATTGTAGTAGTTGCTACGCTCTTATTTGCCTGCGGTGCTGAAAATAAAGAAGAGAAGGCTGTTGTTGAAAAAGAAACTCCAGAAGTGAAAGAAACTCCTGTTGAGCCAGCTCCTATTGTAGCTGAAATGAATGAAGAGCCTGAAAAAGAAGAGGTGGTTGCTAGTAGTGCCACCAAAATTTTAACTGGTGAAGACAAGATCGGAAATTCAGATTGTCTTTCCTGTCACTTAAAAGAACGTCAGGTTGTAGGGCCCGCTTTTCTTGATATTGCAGCAGAATATGAAAATAATGATGAAAATGTATCCATGCTTGCAAATAAAGTGATACAAGGAGGAGCTGGAGTATGGGGTGAAGCTGCAATGCCTCCGCATCCATCTTTGAGTGAAGAAGATGCAAAAGATATGGTTAGATATATTTTAGGTTTAAGCTAAAAAATTGATGATTAAAGAAAAAGAGGCAATTTTAATTGCCTCTTTTTTTATTTTAATTTGGTACCAATGGCATCGAACATTCCCATCAAATCACCTTTTGCTGTCTCATCATCTACTTTTTTAAGATAAAGAGTCACATCATATCCACTGATATTGAAAGCCGCTGAAAGCGCATCCTCAGAGATTTTTACAGATTGCATTTTTGATTCAGTCGTGGCCCCTTCCTCAAAGAAATAACCCGTGGTAATATCGTCAACGGTTTCAAAACGTAATGGCAATGTTGCATCTCCTTGTGGAGTTCCTTTAATTAATACCTCCCACTTTCCTTCAAAATATTCCGGATTTAAAGAAGGCATTGCAAATGCTACACTTAGGAGCAATACCATAGAAAAAGCAAGAACTGTTGATTTTTTAGTTATCATGGTTTATGTTAATGTTTTAAATTGCTACAATAAGAAATAATCTATTAAATTTTCAAATAGATAAACGGATATTTTTTAATCTTATACTTTACAAATTTCAAAATATACTCCTTGACCTAGCTATAAAATTTAATTTCATAATTATTCATTTAAGAACATTCTTATATCATGAAGCCACTTTACATCTATTTGCTTTTTTTTGTCTCCTTTCATTGTTTTGCTCAGGAAATAGAAATTAAAAATTCTCCAAATTATGGTAAAACTGTTGCTGTTTTTGGAGGATCTGTATCGGTAATTCCGGCTAGTGAAACTGCCAAAAACATGTGGAAAGAAAGTCTAGGAATGGAAATCACAAATTTTGGAGTAGGTGGAGCAGGCTTCTCATCTTTACAGGGAAAATCCTTACAACAACAGGTTGATGAAGCTGGTGTCTTCGATATCTATATCCTTTGGGCGTCAACTAACGATTATACAAATAATCGAGAAATTGGGAATTATGTAGATTACACGGAGTTTGATGGTTTTGATGAGGGAAAGCTCGTTACCCAGGCCGGTGGGATTAATTATTGCATCAAAAAAATCTATGAGTTGAATCCAAATGCCACAATTTACTTTTTCACCTCAAGCAAGGCATTTAACAATCGAGGAGGCTATGATCCCTTTGATCAAGAAGGAATGGTGAAGTATGTAGAACTTCAGAAGCAAATTTGTGAACTTCATGGAATCCCATATTTAGACCAATTTGGCCTTGGTGGATACAATGTTTACAACCAAGAACTATATTACCGAGATCCAATACATATGAATGATGCAGGTTACAAAAAACTAGGAGCTCTGCAAGTTTCCTTTTTGGCTTTTCCACAATAAAAAGGCTAATGAATCAACATTAGCCTTTATTTTAGTTTTCATCATTCGATTATCTCGCATAAAGAATTAAGTTCTTCATCCCCCAAGAACTTTCTCCATTATCATTGGATTCAATGCGGATAAATCTAACATTTTGATCTGATTTCCAACGGATATTATTTACCCCCATATGCCCTTCTCCTTTTGCAACTTCAGTCCAGTTACTGCCATCAGGTGATGTAGAGATTGAATATTTATTAGGGAATTGATCTTTCCCGGAATCAAATTGAATCTCAGCTAGATTATGGGCATCTGGAAGCTCAACATGAAACCACATTCCAGGTTTTTGGGCTTCTTCCGTTTTCCATCCTTTATATCCAAATACATAAGATGGATCTTTGGTAGAACCTACTCCCTGTAATGCCGTACTGCTTGCTGTCGCTATCCAATTATCCTGAGGTGGCAATGCTTTTGGTACTTCCTCCATCAATTCATCAAAACTATAATTCGAATCTCTGTCTTTAGTTTCCTCTCTGATTTGAGCTACATACTCAGGTGTTACAAAACTACCTTCATTTCCAAAATCATTACGGATATAAGAAATCACCGAAGCGATATATTCATCATCATTCATATTCATCGCTATCATGACGCCTTCATACTCTTTGTCTTCAAGGTTGCCAGTTAAGCCATGGAGCATTGTCTTCACCGCATATTCTGGATGTCCCATTAATCTTTGAGATCCGGAGAATGCCGGTGCGATCAATCCATCCCCAGTTGGAGAACCCAACCCTTTTGGTCCATGGCATGTTGAACAATAGCTGTCAAAAATGGATTTCCCCTTTGTAAACAAAGCCAACTCAGCTGGAGCATATTTGATTGAAGCAGCCTTTTTGGCTTCATCCATCTTTTCCAATATTTGAGTTGCAACCAATTGAGGACCTTTATCCGAATTTGAAGCCAAACTGGATTTCATCAAATCTTCTACTTTATCTATATTCAAAATATAAGCACTAAAAAGGGCTTGAATGACCACATTAGGGTCTTGGTCATTTGCCATTTTGCGATAATCAGAAGCAAGGCTCTTTTCTCCATACTTATATAGCGTTTCACTGGCTTTTAATGCCTGAATCCTAATATTTGGATTAGAGTCTTGTAAAAGCGATCTAACCAAGCTAACCTTTAATGAGCTTAATCCTTCCAAAGTCCATAGAGCATGGATTCTGGCAAGTTCATTATCCGAATTTGTGACCATTTTCTCCAAATCACCTACGATAGATTTATCTTGATTCAAAATCATAAGTTGTTGCGCCTGATCTCTCCACCAGCCATTTGGGTTTTCCAGGTGTCTAACTAACTCTGCAGAAGTTTCCTCATACATTCTTGGCTTTTCAGTGTTTCTAGGCATCCCTTCATAAGTTAATCTCCAAATTCTGCCATTTCCAATCACATCATCCATTTGATATTGCTGGATTTTAGTTCTTAGATAACTACCCTCCTGGGTCCAGTTTCCTTCCTGAATAATGCCTCGATACATATCAACAATGTACATTGTTCCGTCCGGGGCGGTTGCCATGTCAACGGGTCTGAATAATGGGTCTGTTGATTGAATGAATTCACTTTTAGAATCAATGTATTTATTTTGTATATATGTCAACCCTTCTACATTTTCGGAATTTACCTGCCGAACAATTCTACCAACAGGCTCTCCATAGAAATATTGTCCAACAAGTTCCTTTGGAAGTCGATCTCCTCTGAAAACATCATTGCCAGCAGCACCTGTCACGTTATTTAAAGATCCATCAGGATTAGCCTCCCTCATACCAGGTTGAAAATCTGCTAATTTTACTAAGCTATAAGGAACACGAAAACCATCTTTCCATTGCCCTTTTACACTATAATTTCCATATACTATCGGGAATTGGAATCCTTGTGGTACACCACCAGCCCCATCTTGGAACCATAGTTTTCCATAGTTATCCTGAGTAACGCCCCATTGACCCCAGGGATTACCACTTGGTTCCTGAATAACCCCATCCGGAGTCCATCTAATCCGTTTAGAATTGTAGGTACTATACATCCAATTATCCAAAGCCCAAGTCAAGAAAGTAGTTTGATGCTCTACATTCCCTGATCTACCCAAACCTGATGCAAATAGCTCTTTTTTATCGGCATGACCATCACCATCTATATCTGTGTATTTATAGACATGATCTTGGTTTGACTCCATAGAAAGAATCGAATTTTTTCCAAAGGGCACAACATACCTTGGGAATACTAAGCTATCTAAGAAGACGACTCCCGTTTCATAAACACCATCATTGTCCTTGTCTTCCCATCTAGATATTCTTGAAGTCGGCATCAATTCACCATTTGCATCAATATCCTGCATGTAAGTTCTGAGTTCCAACACATACATTCTACCATTTCCATCAAATTGAATTGCTGCTGGCTCCCGGATTTGAGGTTCAGAAAGAACAGGTTCCATGCTATACCCAGGTTTAAGAACAAATGATTTTTTTTCCTCGTTTGCAGAAACAGGGATTACTGGAGCAGTTGGGCTCAGGTCGATCCCTTTCCACACCGGAGATTCCATATCAATACCTTCTGGTAATTCAACAACCGGAAAAGGAGGTTCTAGGCGCTTTGGGTCCATAGATTCAGTGGGTGAAACATCAAAAGGTGATCTTTCAGGTTCACAGGAAGCAAATGCTATAGCAAAAGGAATTGCGAATAGGATTGTTTTATTTAAGAAACGCATCAATAAAGAAGAATTTTAAATCTAAATCGAAAAGTAAATTAATGTACTTTTTAAGGGAATACAAATTATAGGAATATTGACTGAAAGCCATTACCGAAAAAATAATATTGATCTAGAAATACAAAGATCGAAATCCCTATACAGATGCTAAATGATATACAGCTAATGCCGCGAAATACTTCGGATGGAGATTTCTTTTTCGGGCGTTGTGAGTAGTTTTAATGAAATTTAAGCTAAACACAAAAAAAACCACTCGAGATTTTCGAGTGGTTTTGAACTTTAAAGAGCCTCCTATCGGGATCGAACCAATGACCTACTGATTACAAGTCAGTTGCTCTACCAGCTGAGCTAAGGAGGCTTTTTCCTTTAACGTGGTGCAAATATAGTCTTCGCTATTATTCACTCCAAGCCCTTTGAAAGTATTTTTTCTATCTCCCTAATTCTGAGAGAGAAAAATTTAAAACTCTCTTAGAATCGATAACTTTTTCTTCAATTTATCTATCTCCTCCTCCGCTTTTTGAATTTTGATATCGAACTGATCTTTCAATTTATCAGCAGTTTTAGAAGCCGCAAAGAATTCAAGATTATTCTTCCAAAGTGTAATGTTATTTTCTAAATCAGAGATCTGCTTGCGGATTCCATGTTCTTTCTTATTCAACGTTTTTGAAGCATTCGGATCAGATTGAATCTTGTTTAAGTTTAATCTGAACAGGAAGTCTTCCCGATCAAATTCAGGGTCAAGTTTTTCAAGGTAAAGATCAACTGCAGCTTTAAACTGAGCCTGAACTTCTTTCATATTTTTCCTTGGTACAAAACCTAGTTCATTGTATTTCCCAACTAATTCAGTAAGATTTTCTTCACTTGCATTTTTTGCCGCCTCAATCTCCTTAATTACCTCTTGTTTTTTAACAAGATTGGCTTCAAACTCAGCATTGTTTTGCTTATTCGCATTTCTCCTATTATCGAAGAAAGTATCACATGCTGTTTTAAACTTTTTATAAAGGGTATCTCTACTTTTCTCCGGGGTTGGTCCAAGTCTCTTCCAATCTTGTTGTAATTTAACCAGTTGATTTGCAGTATTCTGCCAATCAGTGCTATTCATCAATTCTTCAGCTTTGGAAATTAATTCTTCAGCTTTAGACTGATTTGTAGCCCTGATTTCATCAAGCTCTTTAAAGAACAAATTCTTATTATGGAAAAAGTGCTTAAAGGCAGTCCAGAATGACTTATTAATTTCTTTTCCAGACTCTTTAGGAACAGGTCCAATTTTCTCCCATGCCTTTTGAATCTCTAAAATTTCCTTTGTTTTGGTATTCCAGTCCTTAATCCTTTCAGCTTTAAAATCAGAAAAGGCTTCCAATTTCTTAATCAGTGCTTCTTTTTCAACTTGATTTTTTTGAAAAACTTCCTTCTGACTTTCGTAATATTCCTTTCTCCTGTCATATACTGCATCTGAAGCAGCTTTGAATCTTTGCCAGAGACTTTCCTGCTCGTCTCTTGGAACTGGGCCAATATGTTTAAACTCCTCGTGAAGTTCATTTAAAGCTTTGATAGCATCTTTAAGATCTTTTACATCCTTCAATGCCTCAGCTTTTTCACAAAGCTCTGTTTTACTTTCTAGATTCTTTTTTCGGTCAAGTTCCTTTAATTCAAAATATATGCTCCTATTATCATAAAACCTATCCATTAAAGCATTGTAGCTTGCCCAAAGGCTTCGGTTTTGTGCAGAAGGAACGGGACCTATTGATTTCCATTCTTCTTGAATAGCCTTGATGGAAGCCATGCTAAGCGTAGTTTCCTCACCATCAACATTCTCTCTCAGCTTATTCAATAACTCGGTTTTTGCAGCTAAATTGGCTTCTTTTTGCTTTTCAGCATCCTTACGAATCGTATTAACCTGCTTTTTAAACTCGTAGTAATATTTATTAAATTCTTTTTCTTCCTCGCTTGGCTTAAAGTCAAAATCATCCTCAACTCCACCCTCCTCTTTAAATTTCGCTAAGGCTTCATCTCTTTCCTTGTGAATGAATTCATCAAAAGCTGATTTTATTTCATGGACTATCTTGTCCATCTTCAGCACATTTCCCTGTTGAACTTTATCTTTTAAAAGTTTAACCAGCTGAGTTTTTGATAGAGATGAAAGGTCTATTTCATCCTGGTTATCATCCTCATCCTCATCCTCTGAATCATCATCTGAACTTTCTTCCTCTGAAGAATCCTCTTCGGTTTTAGATTCAGTAGTTTCCTTCTTTTCACTAGTTTCTACTACTTTTTCACTTGAAGCTTCTTCAGATTCAGTAGATAATTCTACAGTCGTATCCTCTTCAGTGGATATAGAATCCTTTGAATCTTCTTCTTTGGATTCTACTACTTCAGAGGTAGATTCAGTTTTATCCTGATTTTCAACAATTTCTTTTGCTTCTTCTTTAGGAGACTCTTCGTTTAAAGTATTTTCTACAGATTTATCCTCCTCAGGCTCAGTTTTTTTAATTTCTGGTACCTCAGGTATTTCCTTTGTAGATTCAACTTTAGTTTCTTTCTCGATACTCTTTCCCTCTTTGTTTTGAGAGGTTTGAGTCACCTTGTCCTTATCGGACAAATCATTACTTTTCTCAGTCATAAAAACGCTACTATTTCACGGCAATATGGGCAAAAGTAAGGATTTTGCCTAATTTAATCTTGGGTCTAAGGGATAATTTGCGATTACTTTAAACTCACCTCCCATATTTTTTAAAAGCTTTCTCCAAAGCTCATCCGGAGTATATTCAAAAATTTGGGAATCTACTTCGTCCTTGCAAACAATCCAAGTTTTTTCATTCAATTCTTCTTCCAATTGATCAAGCCCCCAACCACTGTATCCTATAAAAAACCTTACATTTTCAGGATCTATTAATCCTGTTTTCAGCTTTTCTACAAGCTGTTCATAATCACCTCCCCACCATAAATCTTTTCCAATTTGAATGCTTCTATCAAGTTCCTTCTCACCTGAATAAATATAATGCAGGGTGTTTTGTTCTACGGGGCCTCCAACAAAGACTTCATTTTCCAGGAACTCCAGATCTTGAACGAGCTCTCCTAATTTAAGAATTGAAACCTTGTTAATTACCAATCCAAAGCTTCCTTCTTCATTATGTTCACAAAGTAAGACTACTGATCTAACAAAATTTTCATCCTGCAGAAATGGCTCGGAAAGCAACAAGTCTCCTGCCTTTGGTGCTATTTTTTCATTTTGATTCATTCACTAGTTGGTATAATTCAAATAAAAATATAGATCATAATTTTTTAAAATCAATAGCGATAGTACATTTATCTAATAATTTTTATTGAAAATAAATTATTGATGAATATTTCAGCAATCCGTAAAGAGTATAGTCTAAAAACATTGGATATCAGTGATTTATCCAATAATCCTATAGATCAATTTAATGTCTGGTTTCAGGAAGCATTAGCTGCAAAAGTTATTGAAATAAATGCAATGACCCTATCTACAATCGGATTAGACGGCGTTCCTAATGCCAGAATCGTACTTTTAAAAGAAGTTGACACCGGATTCGTTTTTTTTACCAATTATGAAAGTCAAAAAGGAAAAGAGCTTGCTAAAACACCTTTCGCTTCTCTAACTTTTTTTTGGCCAGAACTCGAACGGCAGGTAAGGGTCAAAGGAAAAATAGAGAAGGTATCGCCAAAATTATCAGATGAATACTTCTTTTCCAGACCGATAGGATCACAACTAGGTGCATGGACCTCACCCCAAAGTCAAAAAATTGGTTCTCGAGAGGAACTTGAGGAAAGATTGAAAGCTGCTGAAAATAAATTTAAAGACACAACCATGACCAGACCTCCCCACTGGGGCGGATATAGATTAAATCCCAATTATGTAGAGTTCTGGCAAGGAAGGCCAAGTCGCTTACATGATAGAGTAGCCTATGAAAAAAATGAAAAGGATCATTGGGACCTAGCAATACTAGCTCCCTGATTATTTAAGATCAAATAAGTCTTTAACCCCGATGTGACGCTCTATAGTAAAACCTTCTCCATATGTTGTCATGATTCTATGACCAAACTCTCTGGCTCTTGACTCTATAAAAGGCAAGAATTCTGGATCTGATATAAAACTTGCCGGTTCCTGATTAGTAGGATCAAAAAATTGAGATTTGAAAGCTTTGATACTTTTGACTTTATCCTCCCAATAAGGGGTAATATCTACGATAAAATCGGGATTAATATGATTATTTTGAATGTAATGATAAACGTGTTTGGGTCTCCAAGCTTCTTGGTTTTTGCCATCTACAGTTGTCTCAATCTTTCGTAATCCACTCATGAAACAAGCTATGCTAGCTAAATCTGACCCTTTTCCATGATCAGGGTGCCTATCAGATACAGCATTTGCCAAAACAATTTCTGGTCTATATTTTCTTATTACTTCAATGAGTCTGAGTTGGTGCTCCTCATCATTTGAAAAATAAATATCCTTGAATTTCAAATTTTCTCGAATGGACAGTTTTAATATTTTTGCTGCCTCATCTGCCTCCTGAAGACGAAGTTCAGGAGTTCCCCGAGTACCCATTTCTCCTTGAGTCAGATCAACAATCCCTACTTTATTGCCTTTTTCTACTTGAGATAAAATTGTACCTGAACAGCCTAATTCTGCATCATCTGGATGTGCTGCAATCACCAAAATATCTAGTTTTGTCATTTTGACTATTGTTTAAACTTACCTAACCCGCAGGTTTTGTCCTATTCTTAAAATACTTCTGGAAGAAATTCCATTCAATCGTGTAATTGTGTTAACTGAGACTCTATATCTCCTTGCTATGGAACCTAAAGTTTCTCCTTTTTTAACTCTGTGATAAGCAGCAGTTCTAGCCTTTACTACATGTGAAAATGTATTGGGAGTTATTAAGAAATTTGGACCTATTATTTTTTCTTCATCAAATTCATACACATTTTGTGGATCAAAAGGTAAGCCCCTATATCTTAATTCATAATGTAAATGTGAACCGGTACTTCTACCTGTACTTCCACCTTTTGCTATTAAATCTCCGGCTTTTACTTCCTGCCCAACATCAACAAGAAATTTCGATAAGTGACCATAAAGCGTTTCAAGTCCATTTTTATGTCTTATAACCAAATAATAGCCATAGCCATATCGATCATAGGAACGGACTCTAACAATGCCATCAAAGCCACTATAAACAGGGTCTCCCGTAATAAGATCCAAGTCAGTTCCATAATGCCATCTACCCCATCTAGACCCAAAAGTTGATGTCACTGGAGTTTTTGCAAGTGGCATTTTCCAATCATACCCAAAAAAAGGGTCGTATAACCGGATATTTACAGAGTCCTGGAAAGTCTTAGGGTCAAAATTATAAATATCAATCTTCTTACTATCCCAACTCGAATAATATTCGTAGGCAGTTATCCAAATACTATCAATTTGAATTTGCTCTGAAACTTTGACTAATTTATTTGTAGGGGCCCATATCATCACATAAGGATCCTCACTTACAATTGATCTAACTTTGCCTAGGTTGACATTATTTTCAAAGATGATTGAGTCTGTGACAGAGGAAAGTGTTCTTAAATATGACTCCTGGTCAAAACTTCTAAATTCTATATTTCTGCGCTCCTGGGTTCCAGAACCAGAAGTATTAGTATTATTTTTCTTGATAATCTTTGGAAAAACTTGAGCATTGACTTCAAAGAAACCAATGCTCAAAATTAGTCCTAAAATTATTTTTAGAATGGAAGACCTCATGAATTGGGTTTATGGATTCTCAATTTCGGCCAAATACCGTTCTGCATCCAAAGCTGCCATACATCCAGTTCCTGCAGCGGTAACCGCCTGTCTATAAACATTATCTTGCGCATCTCCACAAGCGAAAACACCTTCGATATTAGTTTTAGACGTGCCTGGAATGGTTTTTATATAGCCGGAATTATCCATATGGATAAATTCCTTGAAAATCTCGGTATTTGGTTCGTGACCAATAGCAACAAAGAAGCCAGAAATTGCCAAATCTGATTTTTCTCCAGTTTTATTGTTAAGAATTCTTACCCCATTTACCTCTTCATCCCCTAGAATTTCATCTGTTTCGGTATTCCAGAGAATTTCAATCTTAGGATTATTTATAACACGCTTCTGCATGATTTGAGAGGCTCTCATTTCATCCCTTCTTACTAACATGTACACTTTCGAACAAATATTAGCTAAATAGGAAGCTTCCTCACAAGCGGTATCCCCAGCACCAACAATTGCGACTTCTTGATTTCTAAAGAAAAAGCCATCACAAACAGCACAGGCAGAAACTCCCTTTCCATTTAATCTCTCTTCACTATCAAGTCCAAGCCATTTTGCAGAAGCTCCAGTAGAGATAATTACAGTTTCTGCATGAATAGTTACCTGTTCATCTACAATAACTACTTTAGGGCTGGCATTAAAATCAACTTTTGTTACAAGTCCATATCTTACCTGCGTCCCAAATCTCTCCGCTTGCTTCCGAAAATCTTCCATCATCTGAGGTCCCATTACACCATCAGGGTAGCCAGGGTAGTTTTCAACATCATTCGTAATAGTCAACTGACCACCAGGTTGCCCTCCTGTATATAAAATTGGAGATAAACCTGCTCTAGAGGCGTAAATTGCTGCTGTATATCCTGCTGGACCTGAACCTATGATCAGTACTCGAACCTTTTCAATTTCTGGATTCATTAATAGCTTGTATTAAATCGGTTAAATTTTGTCAATAATGATGGGTAAACAATAATAGTCTCTGTTAAAGTTTCCAAAGACTTTCCAAATCAATCATTAGTCAATTTTGCAGTGGCAAAAATAGATGACCGAGCTGATTATATATTAAAAAAAGGGGCTAAAAGCCCCTTTCTATTTTTTTGACTTTTATCCCAAATAGGGCTTCAAGGTCTTACTTCTTGAAGTGTGTCTAAGTCTTCTTATTGCTTTTTCTTTAATCTGCCTAACTCGCTCTCTGGTCAAATTGAATTTTTCTCCAATTTCTTCCAAAGTCATGGCATGTTCACCGTTCAGGCCAAAATAAAGTGTAATTACGTCTGCTTCCCTTTGCGTCAAAGTTGATAATGCTCTTTGAACTTCCTTACGAAGAGAATCATTCATCAATCCATCATCTGGCTTCTCGTCACCGTCATTTTCCAAAACGTCGAGAAGGCTATTTTCTTCCCCCTGTACGAATGGAGCATCCATAGAAACATGACGACCAGATATTTTCATGGTATCTACTACTTCGCTTGCAGTTACTTCAAGAACTTCGGCTAATTCTTCCGGAGATGGCTCTCTTTCGAATTTTTGTTCAAGCTCGCTGAACGTTTTACTGATCTTATTCAAAGAACCTACTCTGTTCAAAGGCAAACGAACAATTCTTGATTGTTCTGCTAAAGCCTGAAGAATAGATTGTCTAATCCACCAAACTGCATAGGAAATAAACTTAAAACCACGAGTTTCATCGAATCTTTGAGCAGCCTTGATCAAGCCAAGATTACCTTCATTAATCAAGTCACCTAAAGAAAGTCCCTGATTCTGATACTGCTTTGCTACAGAAACAACAAAACGGAGGTTAGCTTTTGTAAGCTTTTCCAACGCTAATTGGTCGCCTTCTCTGATTCTCTTGGCCAGAACTACCTCTTCGTCTGCTGTTAACAGGTCTACCTTACCGATCTCCTGAAGATATTTATCCAGTGACTGGCTTTCTCTGTTGGTAATCTGTTTGCTAATTTTTAGCTGCCTCATTCAGAATTATGATTTGTGAAATTTAATTTAATAAGTTATTGTCAAAATAATCATTTACCTGATTAACCTTGTTCTTTTGAAGAAGGTTTTTCTGGTTTTGGCAATAAAGCTTTACGAGAAAGCTTGAATTTACCTGTCTTTTTATCGATATCGATTAATTTAACCATAATTTCTTCCCCTGGTTCAAGCACACCGTCCATAGACTCTACTCGTTCCCATTTTATTTCGGAGATATGTAGTAAACCATCTTTTCCCGGCATAAATTCCACAAATGCACCAAAAGGTTGAATATTTTTCACTTTGCCGGTATAGGTCTCTCCAATTTCAGGTTGAGCTACGATAGCTTTTATTCTACTGATGGCTGCATCCATGTTTGTCTGATTAGCAGAAAAAACACTAATTTTACCTTGATTATCAACCTCTTCAATAACAATTGTAGTAGAAGTATCTTTTTGGATTTCTTGAATTACTTTTCCACCCGGCCCAATTACGGCACCAATTAGCTCCTTAGGAATCATCATCAAGAATGATCTTGGTGTATGAGGTTTTAAGTCAGGCTTCGGTGCAGCAAGTGTTTTGGTGATTTCATCCAATATATGAAGACGACCTTCTTTTGCCTGTAGCAGCGCTTCTTTCAAAACTGAATAATCAAGCCCTTCTACTTTCAAATCCATTTGGCATGCAGTGATTCCTTTAGCAGTTCCTGTCACTTTGAAGTCCATATCACCTAAATGATCCTCATCTCCCAAAATATCAGAAAGAATTGAATAATTTCCGGTTTTAGAATCTGAGATCATGCCCATTGCGATACCTGTCACTGCAGATCTAATCGGGATTCCAGCATCCATTAATGCCAAGGAACCTGCACAAACAGTTGCCATTGAGGACGAACCGTTTGATTCCAAAATATCAGAAACAATACGAATTGTGTAAGGATTTTCCTCTGCGGGAGGAAGTACTTTTTTCAAAGCTCGCATGGCAAGGTTACCATGACCTACTTCTCTTCTTCCTGGTCCTCTGTTTGGTTTTACTTCACCAGTAGAGAATCCAGGGAAGTTATAATGAAGATAAAATTTATTATACCCTGAAATAGTTGCTCCATCTACCATCATCTCATCCATCTTTGTACCAAGGGTACAAGTAGTAAGAGATTGAGTTTCACCTCTGGTAAAAACAGCAGATCCATGGGCAGAAGGGAGATAGTCAACTACAGACCAGATAGGTCTTACCTCATTGAGTTTTCTTCCATCTAATCTTTTCTTTTCATTTAAAGTCAAATTTCTGGCAGCTTCTTTATGAATTTTGCTGAAATAAGGACCTATTAGACTTTCTTCAAATCCGTGTTCCTCTCCAAGGTTTGCTGCAAATTCTTCTTTGATTTCTTTGATCAAAGCGGAACGTTCGGATTTATTTGCAATTTGCTTACTAACTGAAGCATAAAGTTTATCATAAACTTCAGCTTTCATTTTATCGAAAAGTGCAGGATCAGATTTCTCATGAGTATATTCTCTTTTTACCTCTTTCCCTACAAGTTTTGTTAATTCTATCTGAGCTTGGCAATGTCTCTTGATTTCCTCATGAGCAAATTGCATTGCTTCAAGCATTTCTTCCTCCTGAATTTCATTTGCTTCTCCTTCAACCATCAAGATAAAGTCAAGAGAACCAGCTACAATAAATTCCAATGAAGCTTTTTCCAACTCGGTGGGAGTTGGGTTGATTTTTAGTTTTCCCTCAATTTTCGCTACGCGAACTTCAGAGATTGGTCCGTTGAAAGGAATGTCAGAAACAGCTAAAGCAGCTGAAGCCGCTAGACCTGCTAATGCGTCTGGAAGAACGTCTTCGTCTCCACTTACAAGAGTAATAGCAATTTGCGTATCTGCGTGATAGTCATCTGGGAAGATAGGACGTATCGCTCTATCTACAATTCTACTTATTAAAATCTCGTAATCAGAAAGTCTTCCCTCCCTTTTCAAAAATCCTCCAGGAATTTTTCCAGAGGAAGCAAATTTTTCTTGGTAGTCAACAGACATAGGTAAAAAATCCACCCCTTCACCAGCTTCTTTTTTAGATACAACTGTAGCTAAAAGCATGGCTTTTCCCATCTTCACTACAACAGACCCATCAGCTTGCTTTGCTAATGCTCCTGTTTCAATAATAATTTCTCTGCCATCTTCTAGGGTGATGGTCTTGGTGATCAAGTTTGGTAACATAAATACGTATTAGTATGAAAGCGTCAATATATAAAAGTGAGTGATACCCATAAAAAAGAAAAAGTAAGGTCCCCTATTTAGAGAACCTTACTAAAGGGTTATTTTCTAATTCCTAAGTCGGCAATGATAGATCTGTATCTCTCAATTTCTTTCTTATAAAGATAATCTAGAAGAGATCTTCTCTTACCTACTAGTTTCAAAAGACCAAGTCTGGAAGAGTGATCTTTCTTATTTGACTTCAAATGCTCAGTCAAATGTTTAATTCTGTGCGTAAAGAGGGCAATCTGAGACTCAGGCGATCCTGTGTCAGTTTCAGATTTTAACCGTCCATGATTCTTAAACAACTCTTGTTTCTTCTCTGAATTTAAATACATGTTTAGCTAAATTTTTTTAAAACAACCACAAAGGTAAGGCTATTATTTATATAATAAAAGTTCAGATCCTATTTGGTCCAAGAACTTTCAGGTGTTTTTGAAGACTTTTCCAAATCCCTAGATAAAAATCAGGCTCAAACAATCTTGTATCATTTCTAGCCTGTTTCAAAAAGAACAAACCAAAAGGCAATAAACATAAATTAGAAAACCATGTTCCAAAAAGTGGATCTACTATTCCTTCCTTAGCCCACTTTTCTCCTGAAATAGTCAACATATAATAAATGATGAAAAATATAATCGAAATCAATACAGGCATTCCTAATCCTCCTTTCTTTATAATGGCACCTAAAGGAGCTCCGATCAAAAACATAACGAAGCAAGCAAAAGCCTGTGTATATTTTTGGTACCAGGAAATCTGATACCTCCTATATTCTCTTTGATCTGTATCAATCTGAGCTTTTTTGATGTCAAATGAATTTTTTAAATTCCGTGAATTATTCATTGCCATTGTCAAGGCATTTGTAATATATCCTTGCTGATAGACAATAGAATCTATCCTCGCTTTCTCTTCACTTGTTAAAGGTGTTGTTCTTTTCTTTTTAACCTGAACCGTTTTATTTAAAACCGGAACTTTTGAAGAATCATTTTCAGACTCCTTTTCTTTATTTATCGTATTTCCTCTATTAATTAATCTTTTCTGTTGGAACAAAGAGTCATTTGCAAGTGCCTTTGTACTATTAACAACATTCCCTTTTAGGTTTTTACCATCACTAATAGAATCTGTAGGCCTATTTAAAATCACCTCCGCTCTTTTAGCACTATCCTGCTTTTCTTTAATTCTACCTAGTGAATCAGTAATAGCCCTCTCCCTCTCCATTTTAACCTGACGAATAGAATCATCAAAAGCCCTTCTTTCTTTAATATGAGGCAAGGGCTCTAATTTTCGCTCTCTCGTGAAAAATGGATAGACAGATTCTGCAGCTTGATAATTCTGATAAACCTTATCATTGACAAGTGTATTTATCGAGTCTAAACCCTTCTTTATTCCCGAAATATCTTTAATAGCCCGATTGGTAGACCAGAGGTCTTCCGGAGTTCTGCTCAGTTGAAAAGCATCAAGATTAAAAATGATTACATTTTCATCAAAAGTCGCCCTACTGAATTCTACTGGTTTTTCAGAAATACCTCTTGTCGCCCTAGATTCTTTATAATTGGTTCCTTTATATAAAGTCAACCTCATATAGTTATCATTAAAAAATGGCTCCATACGACCAGAATCAGCCAAAGTAACATTCAAATTACCTTGTCCCTCATTATGATTATATATGATAATATCTCTTAGTCTTACGTCATCCAACTTCCGATTTACTTTTATACTGTAACCTGGTATACCATCATAAAATACCCCCTCTTTGATATCGAGTGCAGGTGATTTCATCCGTATGTCATATAAAAGACTAAAGGTCTTTAGGTTTACTTTTGGAACAAGATGATTATTAGATAGGTAAGCTGCGAATGCAAGGATAATTACAAATACACCAATAGGCCGTAAAGCTCTTATGAGAGATATGCCGCTACTTTTTATTGCAGTGAGTTCGAAATGCTCTCCAAGATTGCCGAAGGTCATTAAGCTGGATAACAATACTGCGAGAGGCAAAGCCATAGGAGAAATACTGATTACAAAATAAGAAATCAGCTCCATGTAAATCCAAAACCCAAGACCTTTCCCGAAGATTTCATCAAAATACTTCAACATGTTGACAGTCAACAGGATGAAATCAACGACTAAAAATGTTAATAAAAATGGGCCTATAAAAGACCCAAGAATAAGCTTATCAAGTTTTTTCATGCGCAACTTACTTCCAAGCGGATTTACGTCCTTTTAGAAATGAAGTTCAAAAATGGTGATTAGAATTCACATTACCCACCAATTATTTCTTTGAGGCTCCCAATTAATCCCTCCCATATTGCGGTGAGTTCTTCATTGCTGTAGCTATCAGAGTAATCAATCACCTTCAGAAACAAAGATTGTGTCAATTCATTCTCTTCTAATTTAAATTCTATATATGAATGATCTGTATTGTCAGGGTCGTCAGGATCATAAAACTCAAATTTTACATGGGAATTCGTTCGAATCGAAGCAAGCTTAGCATAATGATCTTCATTATCGAAATTGAAAATATAATTTTTATCCTCATTTATTCTGACTTCATCAGCAAACCATTCTTCCAAACCGCTGGCTGTACTTAAATATTGAAAAACAATTTTTTTAGAGGCATTGATTTGATAATCAGCAACAAATTTATTTTTGACCATGACATCTACTTTTTCTTTGCGAAAAATTCATTTTTTTAAAGAACTCAAACTTGCATTTCACAGGACAAGACCTCATATTTGCATTCCCATTCGAAAGGGAGGTTTTCGGGTTTAAATACTTTTTATTTAAGCCTTTGATATTTTGGATTTCGTCGGCGGTTTAATATAGCCATTAATTTCAAATATCAATACTTGAAAAACGTTTCTAGTATTTAAAAAAACTAAATAGTATTAGAGAATATTGCTTTTAATACCTGAGCAGTCAGTTCATTACAAAACCATTTGAGAGGTTTGAAAACAGTATTATTCTAACAATAAAACTTAAAAATATTTGGCGAGGTAGCTCAGTTGGTTAGAGCGCAGGATTCATAACCCTGAGGTCACGGGTTCAACTCCCGTCCTCGCTACTCAAAGGCTTTCAGAAATGGAAGCCTTTTTTATTTTCTTTTCTTCCTATCCACTCTATTTGTCTAGTGAATAACCATATTTTCCTATTTTTAATGGATGTTATCGCCCGAAATAAAAAACCCTCCCTCCTCCTTAATTGAAAAATTTAAGTTTCTCGGTCCAGGGTTTATTCTTTCAGCTTCCATCGTCGGGTCTGGTGAATTGATAGCCACTACAGTACTTGGTGCCGAAGGAGGATTTATCACTTTTTGGGTTATTCTGGTGAGTTGTTTGATTAAAGTTGCCATCCAATTGGAATTTGGAAAGAATGCAATCATAACAGGAAAGCCGCTTATGACATCTTTCTCATTGTTACCTGGACCAAAAAACTGGGCTGTTTGGAGTACATTTCTATTAACTGTTTTCAAAATAGTACAATTGGGGGGAATGATTGGTGGAGCTGCAATAGCTCTCAATATGTTGATCCCTAAGCTCTCTCCTATTTTGTTGGCATTTATTCTAGGGGCATTGACTAGTCTTTTGATTTACCGGAATTACTACAAAATAGTAGAGCGAACCTCCATGTTGATGGTATTTGGTTTTACAATTTTCACGCTTGCATCTGTAATAGCCGTGAGTTATAGTCCTTATGCTTTTACTTTTACTGATGTATTGAGTGGCTTGACCTTCGATTTACCTTCAAATTTAATTTTTGTCGCAATAGGAGCATTTGGAATAACTGGAGTCGCAAGTGATGAAATAATTGCCTATTCCTACTGGTGTTTAGAGAAAGGGTATGCCAAATTCACTGGTCATAATGATGGTAGCGAGGAATGGAAGATTCGGGCA
The DNA here is from genome assembly GCF_039563885.1 of Algoriphagus sp. SE2. Classification (NCBI taxonomy): domain Bacteria; kingdom Pseudomonadati; phylum Bacteroidota; class Cytophagia; order Cytophagales; family Cyclobacteriaceae; genus Algoriphagus; species Algoriphagus sp. SE2. Next base: position 256,858 of record NZ_JBCLWJ010000005.1, read on the forward strand.
AATGGATGGATAAAAATCATGTATTTGGATGCTTTTGTCGCCATGATTATTTACACAATTGTGACTTCAGCATTTTATTTATTGGGCGCATCCATTCTATATGGTAATGAATCGATCCCAAACGGAAATCAACTCATAGAAAAATTAGCCAATATCTATACACAAACGCTAGGTGAAGATGCACGACTTGCATATATAACAGGTGCATTTTTCGTTCTCTTTTCAAGTGTCTTTGCAACACTGGCCTATTGGACAAGACTTCTTCCGGATATCTTTGGTGAGTTAAGATGGATAAACTATGATAACCTAAAAACAAGGAAAACCTGGGTAGCTATTTTAGCCTGGTCCTTACCAATATTATGGGCTTTTGCTTTTGCATATATCAATCTCCCGGCATTTATGGTCTTATCCGGAGGGGTAGTCGGCTCTGTTTTGCTTTTATTGGTTGTTTATGCTGCAATTCAATTTCGGGTCAAAAACTCTCCTTTAAAGTTAAGTACAGGTTTTTTTTCTTCGATTATGTTTTGGTTAAGTGTGCTATCTATCGTTTTAGTTTCCTTCTATGGAATTATCAAGCTTTTCTGGTTTTAGTGAATGGTACAATTTGAGAGTTGAATTTTATTTCTCCTTCAAAATCAAAATCATATCCTGATTAAAAGGATTTTCAAAAAAAAGGATATTTCCATTTTTGCTTAAATCAGCCTTCAAATAAGAATTATTTACGGGATCAAACCATTGGGCTGCATATTCGATTCCATTAAGTTCGTAAAGTTTAATTGTCTGTTTTACAGGAGTATAGACTAAAATCGAAGAGCGGTTTTCATTAGCTACAACTGATATAAAATGATCGAATGTTTTTTCTCCTGGTTGTTCTACAATTAATTCATTCGCGGGTCTAAATTCCCACCAATTAAAAGAATTGATAAACCTGTTTAAATACCCAACTTGAATACTTCCATCAAACTCAATACTTTCTCTCCAAGTGTGGGTTCCTTTAGCCTCTTCATGGTTTTCGATCACCTCTCCCTTTCGAAGCCAAGGCCAAATTCCATTGGCACCATAAGTAATTCCAGAAATAGGTGCTGAAAAAACACTCCAATAGGATGCGTTTCTGACATCTTCAGCAGTTATTTTAAAAAAGATTTCCTCATAGTTGGGTTCTGTATTCATAATTGGCATTGGTCGTAGCTTATCCCAAGTTTGGGCTACAGGCCCTTTATTTATCCAATCAACAGTGTTTTTAGAATTAGAATGGGATGATTGATAGGTAATTACATCATACCAATCCTGATTCTCATATAAATCTCCAATCCAAGAAAGTCCGTGTGGATGTAATGTAACAAGTCCCTGATGTTTATCCTCTCCAAAAATTTGTGATCCAATTGATTTCCATCTATCCTCCAAATCCCCATAATATTTACCGTCTCCACCAAGTGTCCATAACACATGGTTCCCTTGATAGCGCGCAACTATATATTTGCCGAGTAACACCGCTTCCCTGATCGGTAAATAATAGCCAGGACTCAACTCAGTACCAGGTCCAAAAGGAAGAGCCCAAAGAATTACAGGAGAAACAAGTAAGCCTTTGCTATTTGCTTCCTCAATTTTCTTATCGATTCGTTTAAAGAATTCTGGATCTACTTCAATTCTACCGGAACCCGTAAAAGCTACTCTCCCCTCTGCATTGGTGGATCCTCCCCTCCATTGCGTTGTGACAAGTTGAATGGTGTTATAATGATTGTCTTTCCTATGATTCAGATATTGCTCCCACTCCTCATCAGTGGATTTTAAAGCTCCATTCCATGCGGTACATGCTGTCCAAAAAAAGGGACTACCATTAGAATGTGTCAAATGATAAGTCCCTTTTGGATGTATAATATTTCCCTTTTGATATAAATCTAGCTGGGTATCATTTTCAATACATTCAAAGGTTCCACTGACTTCATTCAATCCAGCATTTTCTTTGTCAGAAGAAATACTTTTAAAAGTCCATGTTCCAAGCTCATCAGGCATAAACCTTACTTTCCAAGTTCTGCCTCCATCCCAAAAGCCCCTAACCGTTTTTTCTATTCCTGATGGAGAGGAAAAAATAATATCAAAGGTGCTCACATTATACAGAGCATTTTCATATTCTTTTAAACTGATAAAAGTATGTTCAAAACGATCAAATATTTTTGTTTGGCTTATCGCAAAATGCGAGATCATTAAAAGTCCCAAGAAGAAAGCTACATTTCTAATTCTCATATAGGTATGGTTTTCAATGAAATTACAAAAAATCAAACACAACCGACTTCCAAAAAATGAGAGGCAAAAAAAAGCCTTCCCGAGGGAAGGCTTTTGCAAAATAAGACAGTGCAATCTTATTTCACTCTTTCAACTACAGCTTTAAATGCTTCTGGGTGATTCATAGCTAAATCCGCCAAAACCTTACGGTTAAGTTCGATTTCTGCTTTCTTCAACAATCCCATTAATTGAGAATAAGACACGCCGTGCTCTCTAGCACCTGCGTTGATACGCTGAATCCATAAAGCTCTGAACTCTCTTTTCTTTGCTTTACGATCTCTGTACGCATACTGAAGACCTTTCTCATACTTGTTTTTGGCTACTGTCCAAACGTTGCTACCTCTTCCGAAATAACCTTTTGTGGCTTTTAGCACTTTTTTTCTTCTTGCTCTTGACGCTACTGCGTTTACCGATCTAGGCATAGTTTTTTGTTTTTTGACAGTTGGTGCCCCGAATACTCGAGATCTTGATTACCAAAATGTCTGGTGAATAAATAAACCTTAATTAATTAATTTTTAAGCTACTGTTGAAAATCAGATTCTCAACATGTCTCTTACTCTACCCTCGTCAGATTCATGAACTAAACCAGTTTTGGTTAAGTTTCTTTTTCTTTTGGTAGCTTTTTTAGTCAGGATATGGCTTTTGAAAGCGTGTTTCCTTTTGATCTTACCGGTTCCCGTTAAAGCGAACCTCTTCTTTGCACTTGATTTGGTTTTTACTTTTGGCATTTTGCTGTATTTATTTAGTTGAAATTTATTTTTTACCTGCTTTCGGCGCAATAAAAATGTTCATTCTCTTACCTTCCATTTTGGGAAGCTGCTCTACTGCTCCTAAATCCTCAAGAGCTTGAGCAAATTTCAATAAAAGCATTTCTCCCCTTTCCTTAAATACAATCGTACGACCTACAAAATGTACGTAGGCTTTTACTTTTGCACCTTCTTTTAGAAAGTTTTGAGCATGCTTAACTTTGAAATTAAAATCATGTTCATCCGTATTAGGACCGAATCTAATTTCCTTCAAAACAACTTTCGCAGCGTTAGCTTTGATTTCTTTTTGCTTCTTTTTCTGCTCATATTTAAACTTTGCATAATCAAGAATCTTACAAACTGGAGGATCAACATTAGGTGAAATCTCTACAAGATCCAGGTCATTTTCCTGAGCAAGCTTTATTGCTTTTTCAGTTTGAAGCAATGCGTTGCCTCCTTCTACGAAGTCACCAACAACTCTGACTTCACGAGCTCTGATTTTCTGGTTTACTTTATAAGGTTCTTCTTGCCGACCTCTATACGGTTGTCTGTTGTTTCTCAAGTTTGATTAGTTGTTTTTATGAAATTGCCTGCAAATATCGGAATTATTTCTAATTAAGAAAAGAACAATCGATTATTACCAATTTATGGCTTACTAAGCGATGCTGAAATAATCCCATTAAAATACTTTATAAACTCCTCCGGTGAGTAGTTACCTAGATCGCCTTCACCATGCTTTCTTACAGAAAGTATACGTTCTTCTTGTTCCTTCTCCCCTACAATCAACATAAACGGCACTTTCTTAACCTCTGAGTCACGGATCTTACGACCAATTTTCTCATCTCTATTATCTATGGAACCTGTAATCCCAGCTTCCTCCAATATTTCCTTTATTTCTTCAGCATAATCTACAAATTTTTCAGAAATAGGAAGAATATTAATTTGCTCAGGAGAGAGCCAAAGCGGAAAATTACCTGCACAGTGCTCAATCAGAACTGCCACAAATCGCTCTAAAGAACCAAACGGCGCTCTGTGTATCATCACAGGTCTGTGTTTCTGATTATCAGAACCAATATACTCCAATTGGAACCTTTCTGGCAATTGATAATCTACTTGTATAGTTCCTAGTTGCCATTTTCTTCCTAAAGCATCCTTAACCATAAAATCAAGTTTTGGACCATAAAAAGCTGCTTCTCCAAGTTCTGTAACGGTTTCCAATCCTTTCTCAGCAGCAGCTTCAATAATAGCAGCTTCAGCTTTATCCCAAGCTTCATCCCCGCCGATATATTTAGAAGGATTTTCAGGATCTCTTAATGATATCTGAGCGGTATAATCTTCAAAACCAAGAGCCTTGAACACATAAAGCACCAAATCAATTACTTTTATGAATTCTTCTTTCACCTGATCTGGTCTACAGAAGATATGCGCATCATCCTGGGTAAATCCTCGAACGCGTGTCAAACCATGCAATTCACCACTTTGCTCATAGCGGTAAACAGTTCCAAATTCTGCATATCGAATTGGTAACTCCTTATAAGAATGTGGCTTATGCTTATAAATCTCGCAGTGATGCGGGCAGTTCATTGGCTTCAACAAAAACTCCTCACCTTCATGTGGAGTCGTGATAGGTTGAAAGGAATCCTTCCCGTATTTCTCATAGTGACCAGAAGTTTCATACAAAACTTTGTGTCCAATGTGAGGAGTAGTCACCTGCTGATATCCTGATTTATCCTGCGCCTTTTTCATAAAATTAATCAGGCGCTCACGCAATAGGGTTCCTTTTGGCAACCAAAGTGGAAGCCCCATCCCTACTTTTTCAGAGAAAGTAAACAGTTCAAGTTCTCTTCCCAACTTTCTGTGATCCCGCTTTTTGGCTTCCTCTATTAAAGTTAGGTACTCAGTAAGTTCTTTGGCTTTTGGAAAGGTCACCCCATAAATACGGGTCAACATTTTACGGTTTTCATCCCCTCTCCAATAAGCACCAGCGATATTTGTAAGCTTTACAGCTTTTATAAATCCTGTATTTGGGATATGTGGGCCCCTACATAAATCGGTAAAGTTTCCCTGCTCATAAAAAGTAATGGTACCGTCTTCAAGTCCTTCCAAAAGGTCCAGCTTATATTCATCACCTTTCTGCTGGTAATACGCAACTGCATCTTTTTTGGAAATTTCTTTTCGGATGTATTCATTCTTTTCCCGAGCCAATTCCACCATCTTCTTCTCAATGGCTTCTAACTCAGATCCATCCAAGGTCTTATCTCCAAAATCTACATCGTAATAAAATCCGGTCTCAATTGGAGGGCCGATACCAAACTTGATACCTGGATGCAAGGCTTCAAGCGCTTCTGCCAACAAGTGAGCGGAAGAATGCCAAAAGGTATTTTTACCTTCTCCATCATTCCATGTCAATAGTTGAACTGAAGCATCTTCTTTAATAGGTCGAGTGGCATCCCAAACTTGACCATTAACTTTTGCGGCTAGAACATTCCTTGCTAAACCCTCGCTGATACTGGCAGCAATCTGTAGACCGGTAGTTCCTTTTTCAAACTCCTTCACAGTGCCATCTGGAAGGGTGATTTTAATCTGTTGTGACATTTGTAAATTTATTTCTGCCCATACAAACAGGCATTTGGTTTAAGTTGCAAATATGCAAATAGGCTTTGCAACCAAAAAATTTATGGGAAAGGAATGCAGAAAAGAAACGTTATTTCTTCGGAGTATAAATAATAAGCACAGGATTTTCGGAGTCTTTGGCTCAATTAGCTGTGAATTTTTAATAACTATCGTTCATTTATCATTTAACCAACAAAAAACTAAAGTATTATCTGAGCACTTATTTTTACTGCAAAAGGCTTAGCTTCCGGGCTATCCAAATAAGTCATTCTGTGAAAAAAATCTACTCGAAAAAATTTAAAGATATTCTCTATTCCATAACCCAATTCCAAATACGGTTTTCTGGGATCTAATCTTCCGAAAGTTTCCAATGGATTCCCTTCCGGATCCACATTAGGCACATTACTTATATTTTTATCCTGTACAGATCCAAACAATACATTGGCATTTGCAACAGCTCTCCATTTCAACTTCTTGATTGCTGGAATTTTATTCAATAAGAATCCTTCAAAGAAATGTCTGTATCGCAAACTCACATACTGATCTGAAGCAAACTCATTGAAATTCATTGTATTAAATGCAGCAGAAGTATAGAATAAGGTCTCGTTCCCCAAGTGGTTTTTGAGAATAGGATAAGGCACCTCTCCAAACACTTTTCCGGCGTCTAGCTCATACCTAGAAACTCCCAGCATCCCCATATTCAAACGTTGGTAGAGGTAAAAGCTCAACTTATCGTAGCTCAGATCCCCTCCTAGCCATCTTAAGCCTTTCGAATAATTCACCTGGACAATCGGCCACTTGGATGGGCCAAAAGAAACCCGTTCATTGTCATTGATAATAATAATCTCATCCCGCCCATAGCGCAAAGAAAATCTAGCCTCCGTGGTTTCGAATCTGCTTCTAAAATCGCGTGTATCCTTGTCCAGATAATAGAAATCAAATAAAGGATCAAATTGGGAGACATTTATCGAGGAACTGAATAAAAAGCCTTTGAAAAACTCCCGCTGAAAATTTAGTCGGTGATTCGTGCTTAAAAATGGTCTCCTAAGAGTACCGAATCGGCTAGCTGCCAAAAATATACTATTGCCCTCCAAACTGGCTATCTCCAACCCCACCTGATCTATTTCTTTTTGAGATGTAAAACTCATGGTAGTCCAATGGGTTCTATCCAAAATTCTCGTAAGGGATCCAGTATATTTGATTCTTTTATCCTTGAATCCATAAGCTAAATATCCTTGGATTAACCACTTATTAGAAAACTTCAGATTTGTCCTAAAGCCCCCGCCCAATCGAATTCCTTCAATATTATTATAATTAAAAAACCCAGGCCAAGGTCCTATATCTATTTTCTTCACAGGTAAATATCCCGTCGCAAAAAATTTCAACCCTTCTGAATAAAACCGGATAACAGGGATTTTTTTGAGGGTATCCACCATCTGTAAAACTGCCAGTTCCTCCGAACTCAAAGGATCTTGACGGTTTTCACTCCAAAACTTTTCAGTTCCTAAATTAAAATCTGGTTTAAGTTCGACCGCTTGATTAAAAAAAGAAGTTGGTTTGGGATCACCTAGTTTAACACTATCGGCGGAGGTGTAAAACTTTGCCAGTAAGCCAGCGGTATTTGGTGTGACTTGACCTATTTTTATTTGAATTCTACTTTTTGAAGGAATCAAAGGGCCTGCAGGTGTGGGTACAAGCTCCTGTTGGATTTTTATTCGTTCTATAAAATTCAGATTTGTCTCTTTTGGAATCGTTAAATCCACCTGTTTTAAAGCATATGTCTCTTTATTGATCCAAATAGTACCGGAAAAAGCCAAATCCTGTTCTCTTCTAGGGTATACCTGAAGCTTATAACAGCTGTCTTGACCCACTAAAACTGAATCAAGCAGGTCATAATCATAAAATGCTTTCCATCCGTCTGCAATAGGCGAAACAAAGTCCTTTTCCAGAATATTTAGCCAGTTTTTATAAAAATTATATTCTTGGAAAGCTGATCCTGTAATCTGGGATGTAGTAGAACCATCTGTAATACCTACTCCGGTAACTTTCGATTTTTCAACGACCTCTTTCCTTAATTCGGGATTATTTCTGTAATAGAATTTTGACAAGGTTTCTGAGAAGAATACTGGTAATATTTTTTCACCTTCATCATTTGTCAATTGCTTAATACTATCTAAAACAGCCGTTACCTTTTTAACCGATTTTCGTTGGGAAAATTCTTCCGAGACGTGATCAATATCGATTTCTATCTTTGTATAATTATTTGTCTCATAGGCAGTTAAACTCCTTTTATCAAAGTATTTTTTCTTAGCTACTGCTTGTCTGATTATTTCAAAGGCGGGATTCTCTCCTGCTTCGAAAACAAAGGCCTCCATTTCAAAATCAGAAGGTCTTAACTGAAAATTTATTGTTTGCTCAGACTGGTTGAGAAGGGATTTTGATTGAGTTAGATAACCGATATAACTGACTACAATACTATCCGAAAGTGTCTTGGTGGTTAACGTATAATTCCCTTCAAAATCGGTATTCATTCCTAGGGTTGTCCCCTTCAATAAGACTGAAGCAAAAGGAATAGGATCACCAGTCTCGGCATCAGTAACTTTTCCTTTAATAATATACTGTGCTGAGGTTTCTGTAAAAATCAGAAAGGAAAATAAAAATAATAGGTTTCGAAGCATTCGTTGGTGATTTCCTAAATCAAAATCGCATGCAAGATAAATTCTCTAAACGAGGAAATCGTTCAAGTATTGTTAAAAATTCTCAAGCGAGTCAAGCAGATCCCAAAAGAAGGTCATGAAAATGGAAAATGGCCTTGTATATTTGGAACATAAAATTGTTTCACATGATATACGACATTGTTATAGTTGGAGGAGGAATTGTGGGCTTGGCAACAGGGTTAAAAATTCAAAAATCTAATCCAGCCTTGAAAATAGCCATATTGGAAAAAGAAGATCAGCTAGCCAAACATCAAACTGGCAACAATAGTGGTGTGATCCATTCGGGACTTTATTATAGACCTGGTTCTCTTAAGGCAACGAATTGTATCAATGGATATCATGAATTGATCCAATTTTGTGAAGCGGAGAATATTCCTTTCGAAATTACCGGGAAAGTAGTGGTGGCCACTAAAAATGAACAAATCCCTCTTCTCAATAACCTTTTGGAAAGAGGGCTGCAAAATGGTTTAACAGGAACTAGATCCATCACCATTGAGGAATTAAAAGAGTATGAACCTCATTGCGCAGGTGTCGCCGCAATCCATGTTCCTCAGACGGGAATCGTAGATTATTTTAAAGTTGCCCTAGCATATGGACATAAGGTAATTCAGCAAGGAGGAGAGATATTTTTAAATCATAAAGTATTAAAAATCAATCATAAAGATAAGATCAATTATATTGAAACTTCAAAAGGAGAATTTCAATCTAAACTGATCATTAATTGTGCTGGGCTTTATTCAGATAAGGTAGCACAAATGAATGAAGAGTCTCCTATTGATGTTAAAATCATCCCGTTCAGAGGAGAATATTACAAGCTAAAACCTGAAAAAGAATACTTGGTAAAGAACCTAATCTACCCTGTTCCAGATCCAAATTTTCCTTTTTTAGGAGTTCATTATACCCGAATGAAAAAAGGGGGTGTGGAAGCAGGTCCAAACGCTGTTTTGGCTTTTAAAAGAGAGGGATATAAAAAGTCCCAGATCAATTTATCCGAATTGGCAGAAAGTTTAGCCTGGCCAGGATTCCAAAAAGTGGCAGCAAAATATTGGCAGACTGGTTTTGGTGAGATTTACAGATCCTTTTCCAAAGCGGCATTTACCAAAGCTTTGCAAGAATTGATTCCGGAAATCCAATCTTCTGATTTGGTTGACGGAGGTGCAGGGGTAAGAGCTCAAGCTTGTGATAGAAACGGTGGCTTATTAGACGATTTTGCAATCAGGGAATCCGAACATGCGATAAATGTTTTAAACGCACCTTCCCCTGCAGCAACCAGTTCGCTCTCCATTGGTGGAACTGTTGCGAAATTAGCCTTAAAGAGATTTGAATAGGAAAAAATCCTAGCTTACACCTGCGTATTTACCGTATCTGGGAAGTATCTATTGGCGAGTTTCACCATCTCATCTCCTTTAACCAAATCATGGATACTAATTTCAGAAGTATGAGTATGGCCTGTGGCTCCCAATAGTTCCTGAACAGCATGAATGGTGTTTTTATGAAAATTATAAACCCTCTCTGACTTATCTGAAACCACGAGACCTCGAGTGAGACTTTCTTTTTGAGTAGCCACTCCAGTGGGACACTCATTTGTATTACATCTCAAAGCCTGAATACAACCTAAACTAAACATAAAACCCCGAGCAGAATTACATAAATCGGCTCCCAAAGCTATATTTTTAATGATAGAAAAGGCTGTAAGCGCTTTTCCCGAAGCAATAATCCGGATATGCTGTCTCAGATGATATTTTTCTAAAGTGCCATTGACAAAAATTAAAGCGGGTTCCAAAGGAAGTCCTACACTGTCTGAAAATTCAAGTGGTGCAGCGCCAGTTCCTCCTTCTGCCCCATCAACAGTTATAAAATCTGGCCAAACATGCTGGGCTACCATTTCTTTACAGAGGTTGACGAATTCTTCTGTCCTTCCCACACATAATTTGAATCCAACAGGCTTACCGCCACTGAGTTCCCTCAGTTTTGAAATAAATGCAATTAGTTCTTTTGGATTCGTAAATGCTGTATGAGATGGTGGAGACAAAATAGTTTTTCCGGGTTTGACACCTCTTATTTCAGCTATTTCTTCGGTGTTTTTAACCCCAGGCAAAACACCTCCATGCCCAGGTTTAGCTCCCTGAGAGAGCTTAATTTCTATCATTTTAACCTGAGGCCACCTTGATTTCTCTTTGAATTTTTTTTCGTCAAAATTCCCTTCCTCATTTCTACAACCAAAATAGCCTGTACCTATTTGCCATACCAAATCACCCTCTCCTTCTTTATGGTGATTACTGATTCCTCCCTCTCCGGTATTATGATAGAAACCACCTTTTTTTGCCCCTTTATTCAAAGCTAAAACAGCATTGGAACTTAAAGACCCAAAACTCATTGCTGAAATATTAAGAAGTGATGCAGAATAAGGCTGCTTACAGTCTTGACATCCAATTGTAACCCTAGGCTCTTCTGTAACAGGCTTAACGGCATAAATAGAATGACGCAAAGCCATATATTCCTCCCCTCCAAGATCTCGCTGGGTCCCAAATGGATGCGTATCATTGACATTTTTGGCACGTCTATACGCTAAAGATCTCAAATTCCTGCTGAAAGGTCTTCCATCTGTATTACTCTCAATAAAATATTGTTGGATCTCTGGAGAGATGGCCTCAAACATATATCTGAAATGCCCTACTATAGGAAAGTTTTTTAAAATTGCATGCTTCTTTTGGATGACATCATATAACCCCACCAAAAACAGCAAGATCAGAATTATCAGAAAAACATAACCTAGTCCGAAGAAATAGATACTCAGACCTGTGATAATAATAAGACTTATGGCTCCAGTAAAAAAAACAGTTCTCATTTGGGATTCAATTTGAATTAATCATAAATCTAACACTTCCTCACTTAAGAAGTATAGCTTAAAAACTCAAGAAGTCTATATTCTGCCCAGGTAAATTCATTTCCTTTTAATGCAAATCCTGTATGCCCTCCTCTTTCTGGCATCTCCAAAATAATTTCAGCTTTCTCTTTAGCTAATTCTACCGGATAACATTCCGGTCCTAGAAGTGGATCATTCTTTGCGTTTAAGATTAAAGTGGGAATCGAAATTTGCCTCATCCAATTATCAGCTGATACCGTTTGATAAAAATCGGATGCATCTTTAAAGCCATGAAGTTTTGCTGTAAAAAGCGTATCAAATTCGTCAAAGTCCTTCACCTTTTCAAGCAATTTAGTATCTATCAATTCAGGGAATTGCTGCGCTTTTGAAGCAATCTTCTTCTTCAGTTTACCAAGAAAACGCTTTTTGTAAAAAACATTTGATTTAAGCTTTAGGGTAGCTGCACTGGAGGGAAGATTACAAGGTGTGGAATATACAGCGGCCTTTTTAATTTCTTTAGGCAAATTCTGCCCTTTTTCCCCCAAATACTTCAAAGTTTGGGCACCTCCCATACTAATTCCTGCCAGATAAACTTTAGCATAATTGGGCTCTTTTAAGACATGTTGAACCGTCGCATCCAGGTCGTAACTTGCTCCATGATGGTACAAGATTGGGAGTTTATTAATTTCTCCTCCGCAGGTCCTATTATTCCACACCAATACATCGATGCCATTTTGATTAAATAATTTCACCAACCCTTTTGCATAATGTCTTTCTGAATCTCCTTCTAATCCATGAGAGATAATCAATAATTTGTCTGATCCCACTTTTGACCAATCCAAATTCAAAAAATCGCCATCAGCAGTATTAATTTTTTCTCTTTGATAAGTTATTCCTTCTACTCTTCTATAAAGGCTGGGTACAATGGTTTCCAAATGTCCATTGAATAGAAATGCTGGTGGTCCCGGATATGTGGATTCAATTACTGGCATGTATAATTAAAAGAATTTCTTTATAAGAAGTTCATCTTGAGTTAATCATCAGGGAAAAAACCTAAACTAACTTTGTGATATCTTCATAGGGTATAAAAATACAAAACGAGAGCTGCAAGTGTGGCTCCTTTTTATTTTGAAAGTGATGTGACGTAATCAATTGCGTCTTTTAAAAGCTTATCGAGCGTAGAAACATGAGAAGAAAAGTTTTCGGAAAAACCCTCACCCTCTAAAATCACTTTCCCTTTTTGTATTTCAGCAGCTACATCCTCAAATTCAAACATGGCTAAAGTAGGTTTCAGTTTATGTCTGATTTGTTGAATCTGTACCTCATCTTTTTCTATATGCCCTTTTGAGTACACCGATTTTAATTCAATAAGGCCATTTTGAATAGCATGAATAAGCTCAATTCTAAATTCCTCGTCTCCCTCGGCGATTTCTAGAATTTTATTATTTAAATCTGGGTAAAGTTGTATCATATGGTATTTTTTACTGATGATTTCCCAGCTAAGTAACCAGTTGACCAAGCCGCCTGGAAATTGAATCCTCCTGTTATTCCGTCGATATTAAGAACTTCCCCTGCAAAGTATAAATTGGGATGATATTTACTTTCCAGAGTCTCCGGGTTTACTTCATCAATTGAAATTCCCCCTGCAGTAACAAACTCTTCTTTAAAGGTAGTTTTGCCATTGATATTCAAAATATGGCAAAAAAGGTTTTGTACCAACTTATTAATCTGCTTTTTACTTAAACTATTAAAAGTTTGATCTAAATCAACTTCAGATTTATCACATAAATACTCCCAAAGTCTTGTTGGAATTTCGAATAAAGGATAATTACTAACCTTTCTATTTGGATGTGATTTGGAGTATTGGGTCAGATGCTCAAAGTATTTCTGTTCACTAAAATCCGCATTCCAATTTATAATTGCCCGAGCCTGGTATTTTTGATCAAATAGCCACTGCGCACCAAAGGCGGATAATTTTAAAACAGCTGGGCCAGAAACACCCCAATGGGTAATCAGTAATGGGCCTTGATAATTAAGTTTTGTCCCCTCTATTTTCACTTGGGTATTAGGCATAGATATTCCCATCAACTTTTTGATCGGTTCCTGAGGCGTATTAAATGTAAATAATGATGGAATCGGGCTGATAATCTGATGCTTCAACTTATTCATAAAAGCATATCCGTCCACTTTTGGATACCCACCCCCTGCTATAGTCAATGAGTCCACTAAAAATTCGCCGCGATCTGAGATCAATAAATACGAATCTCCTTTCAATTGAATCTCTTTTATTCCAGTCGATGTTTTTACCTGAATACCTAATTTATTCGCCTCAACTTGAAGCGCATTAATGATACTTTGAGAATCATCCGAACAAGGAAAGACACGCCCATCATTTTCGGTTTTCAATGGAACTGACCTGGATTCAAACCATTCAATCGTGTCTTCACATTTGAAATGCCTGAATACTTTTTTTAAAAATTTCTCTCCCCTTGGATAATTCTTGACCAATTTGGAAATCTCCATCGGCCTATGGGTAACATTACACCGCCCTCCTCCAGATACTTTTACTTTGGAAAGCAGCTTGGGAGACTTTTCGAAAATAGTGACAGCATTTCCTTTCCCACTTGCATGGATAGCAGCGAAATACCCAGCTGCACCTCCTCCGATAACACCTATTTTCAATCTTATAATTAATTAATTATCAATAATTTACAGATATTATCTTTTACGAGTAAATGAACCTAAAATCCCTCGAGTCAACTCCCTAAAGATTGTTCTTCCTATCTGCCGGAACATCGTGTTTTTACTTAGTTCTTCAATCAGGGATTCCTCTTCCTTTGCTCTTGGTCTAGTACGAGATTTTGGAATATTCGGCGTAGGCAACTGAGCTTTTTCCTGTTCTTTTTCCACTTCCTCAAGCTTTTTTTCAAGCATTTCAAAAGCACTTTCCCTATCCAGATCCTGATTATATTTTGAAACTAAATCGGAATTATTTACTAAGCTATCTAGTTCGACTTCAGTTAGAATATTCATTCTGGAAATTGGGGCTCTTACCAAGGTATGTGCCAAGGGTGTGGGAATACCTTTTTCATTCAACGCAGTAATCAATGCCTCACCAATTCCCATTTTAGTAAGTACTTCCGAGGTTTTATAAAACTCCGAATCCGGATAGTTTTCTGCAGTTTTGGTAATGGCTTTTCTATCCTTAGCGGTGAAAGCCCTTAATGCATGTTGAACTTTCAATCCTAATTGCCCCAAAATACTATCGGGAACATCAGTTGGAGTTTGAGTACAAAAGTATACCCCTACTCCTTTGGATCGGATCAATTTTACAATTGCTTCTATCTTTTCCAACAGGTCTTTAGAGGCGGTTGAAAAGACCAAATGAGCCTCATCAATAAATAAACAAAGCTTCGGCTGATCTGCATCGCCTTGCTCCGGAAAGGTTTCATAAATCTCCGAAAGTAAACTCAACATAAATGTTGAGAATAATTTTGGAGTACTTTGAATATCGGTCAATCGTATCACCGAAATCACCCCCTTCCCATTTTCTTGCCTTACAAAGTCTTGAACATCAAAAGATTTCTCTCCAAAAAAACGCTCCGCTCCTTGTTGCTCCAGCTCGATAATTTTCCTCATGATGGTATTTACCGAAGCTGAAGAAACTTGACCAAATTCCTTTTTAATGATCTCTTTTCCTTCATTTGAAATAAATTGAAGGACCCGCTTTAAATCTTTTAAATCAAGTAATGGTAAATGCTGCGTATCACAATAGCGGAAAACCACCGCAATTACTCCCTGTTGGGTATCATTTAAATCTAAAATTTGAGAGATAAGAACCGGGCCAAACTCAGAAACGGTTGCTTTGAGCTTAACACCTTTTTCCTTAGAAATGGACATAAGTTCTACCGGGAGCCCCATTGGGTTGTATTCTACGCCAATCACATCCGAACGCTTTTGAATAAAATCATTTAATTCTCCAGGTTGGGCCAAACCGGATAGATCCCCTTTCAAATCCATTAAAACAGAAGGAATTCCCTTCAAGGAGAGTTGTTCGGCAATGACTTGTAAGGTCTTGGTCTTACCGGTACCTGTAGCACCGGCAATGAGGCCATGCCTATTCAACGTTTTTAAAGGAACTTTAATTTGGGCATTTTGAACAGGTACTCCATCTAGGACTCCTGTTCCAAGAACTATATAATCTTTTTTGTAAACCTGACCTTCAGATAGATGATTTTTAAATGATTCTATTTTGCTCATTGGTAAAAATATTTGAAATCTAAACTACAAAAAAAACCTTGATGCCATGAGCAAAAAGGTTTTTCAATAAAAAAGGTATTTACAACAATTCTTAATATGTTACTACAGGATCTAAAGACTTTGCGTGTTCAACATATTTTTCCACCTGAGAAAGCGCAGGAACAGCTCTTGTCAATCCTTTTTCATCATGAGTGTTCACCAAAGCTGCATGGAGGTTGGCTGCATTTCTAGTTCTTAATTCTTTAACAGTATCAACGCCAGCTGCCTTAAGTAACTCTGCAAATTGGCTTCCTACCCCATCGATTCTAAAGAGGTCAGCCATATTTACCCAATCCAAAATTTTACCTTCAGCGATTCCAGATGCTTCAGCAATAGCTTTTCTACCAGATTTGGAAGCCCCTTTTTCTAAAAGTCCCTCAACAGATGTTACGCCCGCTGCAGCCAATTTTTCTTTCATTACAGGACCGATACTCTCAATCATTGTGATTGGTTTTGCCATAATTTTTGGATTTAAAATGTTATTGTGATTAAAATGAATCTTTAGAATGTATCTGAAATCATTTAGATTCCATAAAACATTCAGATTCCTAAAATAAAGACAATTTTTATTTTCTAAAATCCATTTTTAATAATTCTTAAATTTCCTCCCTTTGTAAAGTTTAACTTTTACTTCCCAAAACAACTATCTTTATTGCCATATTAAATGATAGATCAGACCTTGAATACCAAAATAACAACCCTGCCTCTCCTTGCATTTATCCTTATATGTTTTTCTTTAAGTTTTAGTGCAGTAGCTCAAATCGGCCCCAATCTTGGACAAACCGACAGTTGGATGAAAAATGCTATAGCTGCCATGGAGCGAAATGATTATCAAACGGCAAATGGGATTTTCAGGAACTTGATTGATTCAGGTCTTCCTTTGCCTGAAGAAATGCCTTATTATTTTGCAGAGACTCTTTTTAATCTCGGTCAATTCGACAACTCAGCTAATTTCTTGAATAAATATCTGGAGTTATCCGGTTTTACAGGGGATCATTATCAAGGGGCTCAAGAACTACAGAAAAGATTAGAAGGTCCGCTCAAGGAAATTCAATCCTGCCAATTGTGTGATCGTAAAGGCTACCGATATAAAGTCTGCTTTACCTGTGATGGAAATAAAGAAATAGAACAGGAATGTAGTTATTGCAAGGCTAAGGGTGTGGTAGGTTGCAGTCGATGTGCTGGTTCAGGAATGATTACCAAAAAGAACATTTTTAACATTGTGGAATACTTTGAATGTGAGCGATGCAGCGGAAAAGGGAGACTCACTTGCCCTGTTTGTAATGCAACCCTGAAAGAAGTGAGTGCCTGTAGAACTTGTGGTGGATCTGGAAGATTAGCCTCAGAAAACCTTTGTGATCACAAAGCTGACGAAGCGCATACACATTAAATCAAAAAGAAGATTCGAGCCATCCTACCTTCAAAAAATTGATTTGAATTCTATTAATTCAATCTAGTACCGTATCAGAGAAGAAAGCTTTCTACTAAGCCTTTTAAAAGCAAAAAAAAACCGGCCTAAGCCGGTGTCAATTATTTACAATATTTATCAAGAGCCTCTTTCGCTCCGGGGTATTCAAGGGAATTTGCTAATTGAAAATCCTCGCATGAACTTCCTATATTTCCCAAAGCCACTTTTAACAAGCCTCTATTATAATAGGCCTGACCAAATTCTTTATCTCGCTTAATAGCATTCGCATAAGAAGCTAAAGCCTGTTCAGACTTTCCCATTTGATGTAAAGCGCGGGCTTTTATAAAGGAAGCCATCGCCGGAGCTCCTGGGATTTCTTCCGCTCTACTGGAATAGAGCAATGCATTGGTATAATTCTTCTCTTTGTGATGGAGGTTGGCCAAACTTAGTAAGACTTGGAAATTATTAGGATCTAATTCTAAAGCTTTCTCAAAGTCATTCTTTGCATTTTCAAAATCATTCTGCTCTTCATAGGCTCTACCTCTATTGTAAAGCATGCGAACGTCATTAGGGTTAAATTTTAATGTTTCAGAGTATTCCGAAACAGCTTTGGCGTAATCGCCGGTATTAAAATATTTATCCCCAGGATTTTGATTAGGTTTAGAACAAGCCCATAAAATCCCCGACATGATCACCAGCAAAAGGACTTGATTTAACTTTTTCATTTTAGTTGGTTTAGACTGCTACACTATTATCTCTTAACGCATCATTCAGTGAGGTTTTAAGATCGGTAGAAGCTTTTCTCTTACCAATTATAAGAGCACAAGGAACCTGATAAGTTCCCGCAGCAAAATCTTTTGGGATAGATCCCGGAATTACAACTGATCTTTCAGGAACTATTCCTTTGTATTCAACCGGTTCAGGTCCAGTTACATCTATGATTTTAGAACTGGCCGTCAGCGTGACTCCAGCTCCTATTACTGCTTCTTTACAAATTCTTACTCCTTCTACTATAATTGCTCTTGATCCAATAAATGCACCATCTTCAATTATGACAGGAGCCGCTTGTACAGGTTCCAACACTCCACCTATTCCTACACCTCCACTTAAATGAACGTTTTTGCCGATTTGCGCACAAGAACCGACAGTAGCCCAAGTATCAACCATCGTGCCACCGTCCACAAAAGCACCAATATTAACATAACTTGGCATCATCACGACTCCACTTGCCAAATAAGCGCCATAACGAGCTATGGCATGAGGAACTACACGCACGCCTTGCTTTGCATAATTAGTCTTCAGAGCCATTTTATCATGAAATTCAAAAGGACCCACCTCAATGGTTTGCATCTTTTGAATTGGGAAATAAAGAATCACAGCTTTTTTAACCCAGTCATTCACTTTCCAATCCCCACCTTCCATAGGTTCCGCAACTCGTAATTGACCTGTATCTAAATCATCAATTACAGCTTTTATTGCTAATTGTGTTTCTTTCACTTTTAATAGCTCTCGGTTCTCCCAAGCATTCTCTATGATGGTCTTCAGTTCCATTATTTTAATTAGTTTCGTTTATGGGTCCAGGTCAAGCTTCTAAAATCCCAATTTTAATCGCATCAAGCATTAAGCCGCTCAAAGATACACGAGCTTGGGAAAAGCTTGGCATTTCGTTGCGTGAAACAAATAAATACGACCTAAACATCATAGGATTTTCATCTAAATTCCTAGAAAGGTTTGAAGGAGCAAGAATATTTCCATCACTTTTCAATACTTCCTCAACATGGGAAAGGTATTTCGCACAATTCAGATTTTTAAAAACTGTATTCAAAGTCAAACCAAAAATCCTTATCGTTTGTACCTATGAATACCTATTTGTGGGAGCTCTACTAAAAGTAGTTTTTGGTTATAAACTCATTTATGATGTTCAGGAAAATTACCTTTTAAACCTGGATTTAAACACGGAATTGTCTGTAGCCAAAAAGTCAAATGCAGCCAAAATCATAAAAAAATCAGAAGCTGTAAAAGGGATTGATTTTTATTTCTTGGCAGAAAAATGCTACGTCCAAGAGATGCCTGAAAAGAAACCATTCTTGATCCTTGAAAATAAATTCGCAGGAAAAATCATTGATAAATCACCCTTCCGATATTCAGAAAAAAAGGCTTTTCGTTTTCTGATTTCCGGAACTATCACACCAGCTTTTGGAACGATAGAAGGCATCAATTTTTTCAATTCTATCTTAGAAATTTTCCCGGATTCAAGCCTTCATATTGTAGGCCATGTTCCTCTAAAAAGCTTTAGATTAAAGCTTGAAAAAACAGTAAAATCTAACCCTAAGATTCATCTGAAAATTGATGAGAATCCAATAGATCATCAGCTGATTTTAGAAGAAATAAAAGCTAGTGATTTTTGTCTTTTACCTTATCAAAAACATTCCGCAATTAAAGATAAAATGCCAACCAAACTTTTTGAAGGCATGGCCTTGGGTATCCCGATTTTGATTAGTAAAAACGAAAAATGGGAATCTTTTTTAAACCAATATCAAGGAGGATTCAGTATTGATTTTGAATCCGAAGAACTAGCCCGAGAGCAATTTTTAACTGGAATACAAAGAGATTTTTTCACAAATAAACTGGGAGATGAAATTCTATGGAGCTCCCAAGAACAGGAATTCCTCAAAGTAATAGCCGAGATACTTTAAGAATATCCCCTTGTGGATATCGACAAAAGTTATCCACCCATACCCTTTTCTTGACACTCGATTTAAAGAAATGGAAACTCGTTTCCAACCAATTTTTTACCCAGCTCTTTTTAAAAATATCCCTAATCACCAATCACAAGAATCTGAATATAAATTATTTACTAAAATATTCATTTTAGACTAATTTAATTTTTAGACTTAACTAAAATCGAAATCACATCTTGAATCAGGTTATCCACAGGGGATTTAGTCTCTATCAAACTTTATTTTAGATATATCTAAATATATTTTTATATTTGTCATAGTTTAATTTGGAGTACTATGAACATGACTACCGCAGAAGAGAATTATCTCAAAGCGATCTATCACTTATCTGATGGAGGAAAGAAAAGTGTATCCACAAATGATGTGGCTGCAGAGATGAAAACTAAGCCAGCATCAGTCTCTGACATGCTGAGAAAGCTTGGTGACAAAGAGGTAATCGAATACAGGAAATATTATGGGGTAAACATTACCGAGGAAGGGAAAAAGCGAGCCCTTCAAACCATCCGAAAACATCGACTTTGGGAAGTGTTTTTGGTAGATAAATTACAGTTCGCCTGGGATGAAGTTCACGAGGTAGCAGAGCAGTTAGAACACATCCAGTCTACCCTACTCATCCAACGCCTTGACACTTATTTAAACTACCCGAAATTTGATCCACATGGAGACCCTATTCCAGACGAATTCGGAGATGTGAAAGCTAGACCTAGAGTTGCGCTCAATGAAATGGAAATTGATCAAACAGGACAAATCGTAGCTGTAAAAGATAGCTCTGCCGCCTTCCTCAGATACCTCGATAAAGTCGGTGCCTACATCGGGGCGAGAATCAAAGTTTTGGACAAAGTAGAGTTTGATGGATCTCTGGAAATATTAGTAGATCAGAAAAAAACGCTCTTTATGTCCAAGGATGTTGCAGCTAATATTTTGGTGATTCAATCATGAGAGCTTTTGTAATCCTCCTACTTCTTTTACCCTGTTTATTTTCCTGCAAAATGGAAGATAAAACACAACGGGAAAAACCACTGATTGTAGCTACCACCAGTATTCTTGCAGATGGGGTCAGAAACATGGTAGGTGATAAAGCGGAAGTCAAAGCTTTAATGCCAGCGGGCGTAGATCCTCATTTGTATAAAGCCTCGGTTAGGGATTTAGATTTACTTCAGGAAGGAGATATCGTGATTTATCATGGTTTATTTCTGGAAGGAAAAATGACTGAGATTTTTGAAAAGCTCGCCTATAGTCAAAATCTGATCAATGCTGCTGAAGATTTACCAAATGAATTTCTCTTGAGATCAGGACCTGAAGCTCATAGTGTAGATCCTCATATTTGGTTTGATGTGAAACTATGGTCCAAAGCGCTTGCACATACAGCGGAGGAGTTGATTTTATGGAAACCCGAATGGGAAGAAGAAATTCGTGAAAACACAGGAATTTATCTGGAAAAACTACAAGCCTTGGATATGGAAATCCAAATGAAAGTGGACCAATTGAAAAGCACAAATCAGGCCTTGATCACCGCACACGATGCCTTTGCTTATTTTGGAAAATCATATAACATAGAAGTAAAAGGCCTGCAGGGACTGTCAACTTTAAGTGAACCCGGGTTAAGAGATTTAACTGGATTGATCCAATTTATAGTAGACAGAAATATTCATGCAGTTTTTGCAGAACAGACCATTTCCCCCAAAGCAATTGAAGCAGTCGTGGCCGGTTGCGCAAACCAAAACCACCAAATCGTAATGGCTGGTCCCCTTTATACGGATAGCCTTGATGCCCCGGGAACACCTGCCGGAACTTATATCGGAATGGTAGAAACAAACCTATTAACCATCTATAAAAGCCTAAACCCATGATTACGCAAATAGATAATCCAATTCTTGAAATACACGACCTAATCGTCAGTTACGATCAGAGCCCGGTACTTTGGAATGTTGACTTAAGTCTTCCTTCGGGAAAACTGATAGGAATCCTGGGGCCAAACGGTGCAGGAAAATCAACCTTGATCAAAGCGATCATGGGCTTGGTTACGCCCAGCGGTGGCTATGTTAAAATCTTTGATAAAACCCTGGAACAGGTCCGGTCAAAAATCAGCTACGTTCCCCAACGGGAATCGGTAGACTGGAATTTCCCTGCTTCCGTATTGGATGTGGTCATGATGGGAACCTATGGCAAATTAGGCCTTTTTAAACGACCGGGAAAGAAAGAAAAAGAGATTGCCTTAAGTTGTTTGGATCAGGTTGGCATGATGTCTTTTGTCAATAGGCAGATCTCAGAATTATCAGGAGGACAGCAACAGCGTGTGTTTATCGCTAGAGCTTTGGCACAGGAAGCAGACCTTTATTTAATGGACGAACCATTTGCGGGAGTGGATATGTCTACAGAAACGGCCATTTTCAATTTATTGAAAGAGATGACTGCCAAAGGCAAAACAGTCATTGTGGTACATCATGATATTCATTCGGCCATGAATTACTTTGATTGGATCATCATGCTGAACTTACATTTAGTTGCTTCAGGCCCAACTGACGAGGTGATATCGGAAGAGCTACTTCGTAAAACTTACGGTGGAAAGCTAAACTTACTTACTAAAGTTACCGACCTGATCAAGCAAAAAGATTTCAACCCATTGAAAAACTGACATGGAAGATTTTCTTTACTTCTTTACATTTCAGGATAGCTCCATCGCATTTGTGGTGATTGGGATCACATTACTGGGCTTGGGTTCCGCCTATGTTGGTACCTATAGTTTTTTAGATAAAAAAGCACTTTTGGGAGATGCCATTTCCCATGCAGTGCTCCCCGGGATCTGTTTGGGTTTTATCCTGGCAGGAGAAAAGAATCCGATCTACATTGTGAGCGGAGCATTTCTTTCAGGAGCTTTGGCCACCTTTCTCACATCCTGGATAAGAAGCAACACCAAATTGAGCGAAGATGCAATCATTGCCTCCATCCTATCTATATTTTTTGGATTTGGAGTAGTTCTTCTTACAGTCATCCAGAAATCCGGCAATCCAGAGATGGCCGGTTTAAACCAATTCATCTTCGGAAATGCAATTGCTATACTAGAGGAAGACCTTTATATCTATGGAGGGCTTGCAGTGCTAATCATCATTACACTTACGCTATTCCAAAAGGAATTTAGCATGCTCGTCTTCAATCCTGATTTTGGCAGAGCAGTGGGATACCCCATGGGATTGATTCGGTTGATATTTAATGTCTTGATGATCCTGGCAGTTGTCATCGGAATCCAAGCAATTGGAGTGGTCCTGATGGCAGCTTTATTAATTACCCCTGGTGCTGCCGCAAGATTCTGGACAGATAGACTTCATAAGCTTTTAATCATTGCCGGGCTTTTCTCTGTTATTTCAGGAATCATCGGAACCTATATTTCCTTTGTTCTACCACAAATGCCAACCGGTCCCTGGGTTGTTGTTTGCCTTTCACTTCTAGCTTTGATTTCCTTTCTCTTTGCCCCTAAAAAAGGAGTGCTTTCCAGAACTATTGCAAGACAAAGCTATCTGAAAAAGACCAATAGGGACCACCTTTTGAAAGCATTGCACCACGGATTAGAGAATGGCAAGAAATACCTCTCCATAGAAGAAATCTATGAGAGCTTCCCTTACCAAATTTCAAAAATCAAGCAGTCAATTGATGATTTAATAAAATCAGGATTAATCACTAAAAATCAGAAACTTATTATACTCACCGATGAGGGTAAGTCAGAGGCTAAACGAATAGTAAGACTTCATAGACTTTGGGAACTATACCTAAATGAGTACATGAATATTGCCCCTGATCACGTCCATGATACCGCAGAAAAACTGGAACATATACTCACTCCTGAGGTAGAAGCTCTGCTTGAGAAAAGACTAAACTTTCCGAAACTCGATCCGCATCAAGAAAACATTCCAAGAGACTATGATGACCTTTGATCAAAACGCATTTCTAATCATTTTCACAGCATCGCTGATTGCGATTTCCTGTGGGTTACTGGGAGTATTTATGATGCTTCGCAAAATGTCCATGACAGGAGATGCAATTTCCCACGCGGTTCTTCCGGGCATTGTGATTGGCTTTTTTATATCAGGAAGTCAACGCGGATTGGAGGTAATTATAGGAGCTGGGATTTTAGGGATTTTAGCAACACTCGTCATAGACTGGCTAAGGAAAAAAGCCAGGGTACAATTGGATGCTTCTATCGGTATCACCTTTACCCTACTCTTCGCCATTGGGATTATCCTAATTAATCTCCTCGCCTATAAAGTAGATCTGGATCAGGAATGTGTGCTCTATGGAGAGATAGCTTATTTGCCTATTGACCTGTGGATCTCAGATTCAGGATTCAATTTTGGCCCAAGGATCACCTATTTGGCAATCCTGAATGTGACTTTGGTTGGAGCTTTTATTACCCTATTGTTTAAGGAATTAACCCTGACCAGCTTTGATGAAAACTTTAGCACGGTGATGGGGCTTCCATCAAAAGGAGTAAACTTGGCGCTTATGTCCATGGTCTCTTATACCACTGTCAGCAGTTTCGAAGCTGTTGGAGCAATTTTGGTGGTGGCTTTATTAGTAGTCCCCCCTTCTACCGCTTTCTTATGGACAAAAAAATTAATGCCATTAATCAAGCTTACCTGTGGATTAGGCATTTTTATTGCTATTTCTGGTTATTACTTGGCATACATAGTAGATAGCTCCATTGCTGGCATGATGGTAGCCGTTTCTGGAATTCTATTTTTGCTGAGTGTGTTAATTAAAGGCAAAAAACCTAATTTTACATGGGAACTTCCTTGGCGCAAGAGTCGTTTAGCCCTCGAAGACAAACAATTATGAAGAAACTATTTCTAATCGCTTTCACCCTACTATTAAGTGTTGCTGTAAATGCACAGGATAAAATCGAATGGTTGAAATTCGAGGATGCAGTAGCAGCCAACCAAGAAAACCCTAAAATGCTTTTGGTGGATGTTTACACCGATTGGTGTGGCTGGTGTAAAAAAATGGATGCTTTGACTTTTCAAGATCCGAAAGTCATCGACTACGTGAATGATCAATTCTATGCAGTCAAATTGAATGCGGAAGATACCAATCGTACCTTTGAATTTATGGGAAAGAAGTATTCTGAGGCACAAATGGCAGCCGTGATGCGGGTTCAGTCCTTTCCGAATTTTGTCATCATTGACCCCACCCTTAAAAACATCACCCAACTTCCGGGATACAGAGAACCGGATCAATTTTTAGAAGGATTGGGATATATCGTAAAAAAAGGTTTTAGAGGACAATGAGTTTTTCGATTTCCGAAAGGAATGATACCATCATTGCGTTGGCAACTCCTCAAGGAGTTGGAGCAATCGCCGTCATCCGACTTTCGGGAAAAGATGCCATCAAACTTACCAATGAAGTCTTCTTTGGTAAAAATCTAGAAAAACAAGAATCCCATACCATCCACTTCGGGACAATCCGTGACGGTGAAAAAATCATCGATGAGGTGTTGGTTTCTCTTTTCATCGCTCCAAAAAGCTTCACGAAGGAAAATGTCGTCGAAATCTCGACCCATGGATCTTCCTATATCATAAATCAAGTCATTAAGCTTTTCCTCAGGAAAGGCGTAAGGCCAGCCAAAGTTGGAGAATTCACACAACGTGCTTTCCTCAATGGACAATTTGACCTAGCCCAAGCAGAGGCAGTCGCTGATTTAATCCATGCTGACTCAGAAACAAGCCATCAAGCCGCGCTCAGCCAAATGCGAGGAGGCTTCAGCAGTGAAATCCAACAACTCCGGGAAAAGCTGATTCATTTCGCGTCCATGATTGAATTGGAGCTCGACTTTGGAGAAGAAGATGTGGAGTTTGCCAGCAGAACAGAATTACAGGGTTTGGTCGAACGGCTGCTACGTGTGGTAGAGGAATTGATTCTAAGCTTTGATCTGGGGAATGTCATCAAAAATGGGGTTCCTACGGTGATTGCCGGAAAACCAAATGCCGGAAAGTCCACCCTACTCAATGCCTTACTGAATGAGGAAAAAGCCATCGTGTCTGAGATCGCGGGAACAACCCGTGATTTTATAGAAGATGAAATCAATATTGGAGGGGTAATCTTCCGCTTTATTGACACCGCTGGTTTACGGGAAACGACCGATACTATTGAAGCGATTGGAGTCAGCAGAACGCAGGAGAAAATGAAGACTGCTTCATTGATTCTTTACTTGTTTGATTTGGGTGATACAGATCTTATTGAGATCAATCGGGATGTCAATAAACTGGAAAATCTAGGCGTTCCATTCCTTAAAGTGGCCAATAAGATTGATAAAGCTAATCCCTTACTGGTAAATGCCTTAAAAGAAAAACATCCTGATACCATTTTTATCTCCGCAGGAAACAAGGAGAACTTAGAAGAATTGAAAGTTCGGATTATGGAGCTAGTTAATCTGGACAAGTTTAAAACCGGAAATACCCTGGTCACCAACGTAAGACATTATGATTCTTTGATCAAAACCAGAGATTCTTTATTAGACATTTTGAGAGGTATCGACGAGCAAATCACCAATGACTTTGTAGCCATGGATATCCGTCGCTCCTTGCATTACCTAGGAGAAATCACTGGAGAGATTACCACAGATGATTTACTGGCGAACATCTTTAGTAAGTTTTGTATCGGAAAGTAACTACTACAAAGTAAACAACTCCTAAACTAACACTAAACAGACTTTAAGCCTCATTTTGGGGCTTTTTTTATGCTTTTTAAACTTGTTTTCCTTTGTGTTTCTATTGGTTTATTTTGTACCCTTTTGTACCTTTATTGTACCTTGAGGAAATGAGGTACAAAATTTAGGGGCTTACCCCCTTTTATTTTGCGCTTAATTGCGCTTAAATACACTTAATGAAACTTAAAGCTACTTAATGAGCAGTAATATTAAGGTACAAAGGATTTGCCAGTATTGTGAAACGGAATTTACAGCCCGTACAACGGTAACAAAGCACTGTTCAGACAAGTGTAGTAAGGCAGCTTACAAAGCCCGAAAACGTGCTGAAAAGGTAAAGCAATCAAATGCTGAAACCATACGAACAAAGAACCAACCTATTGAGCAATTAAAAACCAAAGAGTTTTTGACCGTTCGTGAAGTAGCCCAATTATTAAACTGTTCTACACGTTCAGCCTATTATTACATTGAAAGCGGTACTATTTCAGCCGTGAACTTAGGTCAAAGAATGACACGGGTAAAGCGTTCAGAGATAGACAAACTATTTAATAAGACTTAATAAAAGATTTTTTCAACCTTCACATTTTTCACGGTTTTCACAAATAGCATAAAAGACAATGGCAACAAAAGTAAGTTTAAGACAAAAGAAAATAAGCAAGGGACGCAAAAGCCTGTATTTGGACTTTTACCCACCTATACCCCACCCCGAAACAGGCGAACCCACTCGCAGAGAGTTTTTAGGGCTTTACATTTTTGAGAAACCCAAAACTCCAATTGACAAGCAGCATAATATTGACACGATGAAAATAGGCGAAAGCATCCGCCAAAAGCGTGAAAACTTCTTAAACAAACCTGAAATTTATAGCCAATACGAAAAGGAAAAATTACGCTTAAAGGAATTAGGCGAACAATGCTTTGTTGAATACTTCACAAAGTTAGCCAACAAACGAAAAAACAGTAACCACGATAACTGGGTATCAGCACTCAATTACCTTGTAACCTTTACGAATGGTAGTTTAAAATTTGACGACCTCAACCAAAAGTTTTTAGAGGATTTTAAAGAATATCTACTTACCACCAAAAGCAATAGAAGTAATAAATCAATCCTTTCGCAAAATTCAGCTGTTTCCTATTTCAACAAGGTAAAAGCTGCATTAAAACAAGCCTATAAAGACGGCATATTGCAGGACGACTTATACAGTAAAGTAGAGCCGATCAAATCTGCCGAAACAAGGCGTGAATACTTAACACTTGAAGAACTCAATAAACTTGTAAAAACCCCGTGCAATGATGTTTTATTAAAACGTGCAGCCCTATTTTCTGCACTAACAGGCTTGAGGTTTTCAGATATTCAAAAAATGACTTGGGGCGAACTGGAATACATAAACGGGCAAGGGTATTTCTTGAATTTCAAACAAAAGAAAACCAAAGGCGTGGAGGTATTACCAATTTCAGAACAGGCTTACAGCTTTACAATGGGTATAGATAACCCAAAGGATATGCCTCAAGATAAACCCGTATTTGAAGGGCTTAAATATTCAGCTTACCATAACAAACACTTATTTCAATGGATTGGAGCAGCAGGAATAACAAAGAATATTACCTTTCATTGTTTCAGGCATACCTATGCTACCTTACAGCTTTTTAATGGAACAGATATTTACACAGTTTCAAAAATGCTAGGGCATAAAGACCTCAAAACAACGCAGGTTTACGCCAAAATTGTTGATGAGTCAAAAAGGAAAGCGGCAAATAGCATTAAATTGAATTTATGAAAAACAGAATATTTTACTTTTTGGAGTTAATAGCAATACATCTTTTTACCCATCCTAATCGCTAGAAATGGGAATATGAAAAGTTAAAACGCAAATACAAAAGATATTAAAAACCTGAAAAGCATAAAAGACAAATGAATTATTCAGAAATTATTTTAAGAGGTTATTTTGATGAAAATAACAGAGAGTTTTTAGAAAAATATTTTTTCAGAGAGTTTAAAAAAGCTGAAAAAGATCAATTCTTTGAAGCAGATGAATTTTTTAATGGTTGCATAAAAGTAATTGAGGGTTGGGAAAAACACTTAGAAGATCAAGTTTTTAGGCGTAAACATCAATTGTATGAAATGCTTAGTGGGGCAAGAAATGGAACAATGCATTATAAAGATTTACAAGGTAAAACCGTTAATCAAATTAATCAGGAAACAATTGATTATTGCGAAGAAGAGCTTAAAAATGTGCGACCTGATGGAATAGGTGGTCTTACTTTTAATGTGAATTTATTCGCATTAACAAATGGGCGAATAGCTTACAACATTTCTTATGGGGAGTTACTACAAATCAAACTTTCAATTCTAAAAGCCTATAAAAAATCTCACCAAAAAACCTTTGCAGACCCCTCTAAAGAGGTAAATCCTGAAAATAAAGCCATCAAATACAATGCAAAACATTATGTTTTATCTTTTATTATGGAATGTAACGCAATAGGCAAAAGTCTTCCAATTGGACAAAAAAAAGTATTAGAAAACGTTGGGAATAAAAAAATGGGTGCAGGGAAAGGAAACCGATTCTACAAAGTATTCAATGAGATAGTTAAAAAAGACTTGATCGTTGAAAACAACCTAATTGAAATCGGAGGTGAAAATTGGCGTGAGATAGTTAAAAACCTTTCAACTGAACCAGAAAAAATAGAAATATTCTTACAAAGTAAACATCTATAATTTAGGGCGAAAATAGGGCAACGCCCCTTAAAGCCCAGAAAAACGCCCTATGATTTTTGGTGCATAATTAAACAAATAAAATTATGCACAATTTAGTATTAAGTCCTATCGACCCCGAAAAACTTATAAGTGACATTTCGGAGCGAGTAACCGCGAGGATTCTAAAAGCGGTTCAAAACAACAATTCATCAACTGCTAACCCTGAGCAACTTTTAACAATTCAGGAAGCTGCTAATTTTCTAAACCTTACAGTTCCTACCATTTACAGCAAGGTAAGCAAGGGAGAATTACCAGTAATGAAAAGAGGCAAACGCTTGTATTTTTCTAGTACTGAACTTATGAATTACCTCAAGCAAGGGAGAAAAAAGTCATTTACTGAAATAGAGAAAGAAGCAGAATTGTATTTGTCTAACAAAAAAAAAGGCTGAACAATGGAAACTAACCATCGAACAGCCCTGCATAAAAGACAAGGGCAATATACGAAAAGAGAATACGCCAAAAAACTTTTTGACATACTATACAAAAAGCCATTGAGTCGGCGTATGGCAGCCACACAATTGGGATTCCCAGATCAAACGTATATGGTAACTCAATTTGTGTACGATTGGATAAAACAGGGTAAAGCTCAGGTTATTGGAGCAATAAAATGCAGCCGTTCAGGACGATTTGTTG
The DNA here is from genome assembly GCF_039563885.1 of Algoriphagus sp. SE2. NCBI lineage: Bacteria > Pseudomonadati > Bacteroidota > Cytophagia > Cytophagales > Cyclobacteriaceae > Algoriphagus > Algoriphagus sp. SE2. The sequence goes on from NZ_JBCLWJ010000005.1 coordinate 286,610, forward strand.
GAGCAATTTCAACAAACCCCGAACTATTTAAGGTAAAAAATAATAGCCAATTAACCCTGTTTTGAATATGGAAGCTAAAAAGTTAAACCCACAGTTCGAGGACTTGCATCAGCCTGAAACACTTTTAAACCACATTCATGAAATAACGGAAAACAAAACAACCCCACACGCTGAAATATTAAGCCAATTACTTGAACAATTTGAGCCGTTGGACTTTGAAGCAATGGCAAACCCACACAATGCCGAAAACTTCAAATTGACGAATAAGCACTATACTGTTTTATCTATTGAAAACGTCTTACAGATAGCTGAAAACAACCGTTGGGGCTTATGTAAAAACCACGATTTTATTTACTTGTTTAATGGAACTCATTGGGATGAACTCAATAAAGAATCATTCCAAAAATTTTTAGGTAAGGCAGCCGAAAGAATGGGTGTTCCTGTTATTACGGCAAAGTACCATAGGTTTAGAAAGGAGTTGTACGAACAGTTTTTAGGCACAGCGTACCTTGAACCCAAACCACCGTTGGCAAATAGGGTTTTAATAAACTTACAAAACGGCACGTTTGAGGTAAGCCCAAAGGGTACACAATTAAGACCGTTTGACCGTTCAGACTTCCTTACCTATCAATTACCATTTGAATACAACCCACAGGTAAAAGCACCTTTGTTTGAAGCCTATTTAAACAAGGTATTGCCCGACAAAGAACGCCAAAAGGTTTTAGCTGAATATTTGGGCTTTGTTTTCATTAAGCACGGGAGCAATAGGCTAAAAGAAGAAAAGGCATTAATACTATACGGTACTGGGGCAAATGGTAAGTCCGTATTCTTTGAAATAGTAAGTGCCTTACTGGGTACAGAAAATACAAGTAATTATTCATTGCAAAGCCTTACAAATGAAAACGGCTATTTCAGGGCGAAATTGGCTAACAAGTTGGTAAACTATGCAAGTGAGATAAACGGCAAACTGGAAAGTGCAATATTTAAACAGTTGGTTTCAGGCGAACCCGTTGAAGCCCGTTTACCTTATGGCGAACCTTTCACCCTGAAACAATACGCCAAACTGATATTTAACTGTAATGAGTTACCCAAAGACGTTGAACATACAAACGCTTATTTCAGACGGTTTTTAATTATTCCTTTTGATGTTACCATACCAACACAGGAACAGGATAAACAGCTACACACTAAAATTATTGAAAAGGAACTTTCAGGCGTTTTTAACTGGGTACTGGACGGCTTAAACAGATTATTGGAGCAAAGGAGGTTTACAGATTGTGAAGCGGTAAAACAAGCCGTTGAGCAATACAAAAGCCAGTCCGATAGTGTAAAGATGTTCATTGATGAAAGCAACTACCAAAGCAGCCCAACCGATTACAGACTAATAAAAGAACTATACACCGAATACAGGGGCTATTGTATTGAGGACGGTTTTAAACCCGTGAACAAATCCAATTTCATTAAACGCCTTTCAGGTTTTGGGGTTTTGGTTGATAGGCTAAACGTGGGTAATGTAGCGTATTTAACAAACGGTAAAAGACCTTTCTAATATGGATACAGAACACCGATACACATTTGAGAAAGGCAGTAAAAAGCACCGTTGCCCTGAATGTACCAAAAACCGTTTTGTAAAGTACATTGATACGGAAACAGGCGAATACTTACCCGAGCAGTACGGACGTTGCGACCGTGAAAGCAAATGCGGTTATTTTCTAAACCCATACAAAGACGGTTACGCAAAAGCTATTTGGGAGCAGGAACAAGGCAATAAAACAGACTGGAGGACGCAGACACCAAAACGAATAAAAAAATCCGCAAACAAGCCCAAAAGGGTATTTATTCCCGTTGAGGTATTTAAGCGTACCCGTGCAGGATATGAACAGAATACATTTATTCAAAACCTACTTACACGGGTTGTATTTCCTTTTGAAGTACAGGACATTGAAAAGATTATTTCATTGTATCATTTGGGAACAGTACAAAACGGTTACAGAACAGGGGCAAACACCTTTCCTTTTATTGATGTTCAGGGCAATGTTAGAGCCGTTCAGGTAAAACAGTTTGACGAACAGAACCACACCACAGGCACGGACTTTTTGCACTCAATAATTGAAAAACACCATACCCGAAACAATAAACCGTTGCCCGAATGGTTGGAAGCATACAATAAGAACGAAACAAAGGTTTCCTGTTTGTTTGGCGAACACCTTTTAAGCAAATACCCAAACAACCCTGTTGCGTTGGTTGAAGCCCCTAAAACGGCTATTTATGGCACGTTGTATTTTGGTTTCCCTGAACAACCTACAAACTTACTTTGGTTGGCAGTTTACAATTTAAGCAGTTTAAACCTCAACAAGTGCCAGGCATTGAAAGGCAGGAATGTTTATTTGTTTCCTGACCTATCAAAAGATGGCAAAGCCTTTAAGTTATGGAGCAATAAAGCAGTACAAATACAAAAGCGTTTACAGGGTACATACTTTCACGTTTCGGACTTACTGGAAAAGTTAGCACCACAGCAGGACAAAGAACAATGCAAAGACATTGCAGACTATCTAATAAAACAGGATTGGCGACTATTCAGAAAGCAGGAATTAAATGAAATACGACAGCCCGAACCTGAACCCGTTGAAACCTTAACCCGTGAAAAAAGTGAAAAAAGTGAAGCCCTAAAAAACACTTTTTTTTTACTGCCTGAACCCTTGCCAAAAGTGGAGGTGTTCAAACCAGAATTTTCGAAATCCATAAAAAGGGAAAAGCCCCAAAACTGGAGCAATGAAATTGCAGAACTTGAAAACTACTTTTCAGGCATTGAAATGCCAACCCAACCCATAAAGCTAAACAAATGCAGTACAATAATTAATTGTCCCCTTTTCATTGAAAGTCACTTTACTGCCTTGAAAGCAAATAAATGCAAAAGAGTATTTTCACTCTATTTGAACCGTTTACAAAACCTAAGACAGGTAATAAGTTTAAACTTAAATTGACATGAATACAGAAGAACCAATACTTACAAAAGATTTGCGTAATACCCTGAAAGACATTTTACAAAATGAAATTTCAAAACTGCCCGAAAGTCTTGAAAAATTAGACCCAAAAGAACGTCTTAATTTTCTTTGCAAAATTATGCCTTATGTATTTCCAAAAGTGGAGGCTATAAACTCAAAGGAAGGTGAACCTTTCACATTTGATTGAAAGTTCGTTAATAATTTAGGTTTCAGAGAAAAGAAAATATGCCAAAGCCTCATACATTTCCAACCCTATTTGACAATGCTTTACAAATTAGCATTTCAAAACTCAAAGAATGGGGATACCTCCACCCCCATCAAATTATGAGGGGTACAATAACTTGGAGCAGAAACGGAAACCAAACAGGTAGCATTTCAATAAATGTAAACACCGAAATTGACCAACAATTCGTTGAACTGGAATACAAGTTCAACGGCAAACCTCGAAAGTATAAGGTTAGATTGGTTTCTATGAGATCAAATTTGGGTAAAGGACGTATTTGGTTTTTCTTATGCCCACAGACTAAAAAAAGATGCCGTAAACTGTATTCAATAGGAGGTTATTTTTTCCACCGTGAAGCGTTTAGGGGTTGTATGTATGAAGCTCAAACCCAAAGTAAAAAATACAGGCAAATAGAAAAAAGATTAAAACCATATTTCCAGAGTGAGCAGCTGTATGAGCAACTTTACAAAAAACACAATAAAAAGACCTATGCAGGAAAGCCTACTAAGAAGTTTCTGAGATTAAAAGAACAAATAGAGAAGGCTGAAAGTGTTTCGCACCGTGAAATTGAATTGTTAATGGTACTTTAAACTTTTTATAAAAAACTGATAATTACTCGTCTAGTTTGATTCTAAAGCAATTATGTGTTGTCGAAAAAATTGTTCTGGATTTGGTATTTTTTTATTCACTTTAGGTTTGAGATCAGAATAATATTCTGTCCCACTTATCCTAATAGTTTCCCAGTCATAAGACTTAAGTTGTTCAATATTTTCCAAAACAAATACCTCATAATCACCAGATTCTATTTGTTCTTTTGTTGCAGGAATAAATCCTACAGTTTCAGCGTCACCGCACTCAGTATCTGTAATTTGAGTAAATTCAATTACTTCACCATTTGTCAATTTAACCATCATCGTTGATCTTAACTGTGACATACACCCTAAATCTCCAGAATATCTTAAATAAAAAACTGGAATGGAACTCTTTTGGAAAGCATATCCAGAAATTGTGTTACGAGTTGGTTCATTTTCACCAAATACAAGCCAAACATCGGATGTCTTCAATTTATCTCCCGTAAATTCATCTGCAACAACTGATACTTTTACAGTTGACTCAATTTCTGTTGGATTTTGAAACTTTTGAATATTTTTCCAAGTACCATTATCATAAACTAAAATTGTATCACCAGACTCTGTTACAGCCTTGGTTTGGGCTTGAGAGGTAAAAACGCCAAAAAAGAAAAGAATAAGAATAAAATATTTCATAGTAAAGAATTTAAGAACTATTAAGTTTACAGATAAAGTCGTTCAAAACCAAGATGCTTATTTGCCTATTTTTATTTGACGCATCTCCTTTTCCACAAAAAAATTCATTTCTCGATAAACTTATTGGAAAGTTCATTTTATGAGTTTTTCAGTACAATTTTAGAGTTAATTGTACCTTATTTGTACCTCAACTCTATAACTAATTGATTTTCAGTTTTAATTACTTTTTGTATCGGGAAGTAAGGAGATTGATTTTGTCTTATTTTATTTGGGCTTGTTCTATATGGACTCCAGTAAATTGATCCAAAATCAAATCATTAAAACAAAAGCAGAATTTAATTCCACTCAATTGACCTTGAGTCCAGAGCTGTAAAAAAAAGGATACATCCTTAGAATTTCTTCCTATAGAGAATTGATAACGACCAAACTACTTGTCAAAAAATAAATAAATCTCTCAAAAGAAAACAAAGAGTCCGTGCAGCATAGCCAAAAGGAAGAAAACCTAAAATAGGTTGATTATAGATAGTCAGATTAAAAAATTAATTTTAATCTCTTAATTAACAAATCCAACTTTTCATCAATCTTCGCTTTAATCCCTTAAGATTATGTCTGAATCTCCCTTTCTGTCAAAAATCGGAACAAAATCGGCACAAAGACCCATGCGAGTAGATCTGGAAATCTACTATGAAGCCAAGGAAAACCTTTATCATTCAAAGGAAAATCCAGAGGGGACGTTTCCGATGAATATGGCAGAAAACCATCTTTGCTGGGAACAGCTGCGAGAACGCATCCAGCAAGTCACACGAGAAAATGATATTCCCGAATGGGTGGCGAGCTACACGGATCCGGCAGGATCTCCGAGCTTTCGTGAAGCCATCGCAGGATTTTTGGGTAAATTTCTTTTCCATTGCGCTGTTGATCCTGAAACCATTGCCTTTTCTGGAGGAGCCACTTCAGTGATCGAAATGACCAGTTTTTTGCTTGCCGACCCGGGAGAAACAGCCGTAATCCCCGCTCCAAGCTATCCGGTATACACAGCAGATATAGGTACATTCCCTGGTGTAAAGCGATATGATTTGCAGCTACCGGGAGATTTCAGCAAAAGCGAATATGATTTTGATTTAGGACTTTTGGAAAAAGCCAAAGCTGAGATTGAGAAGTCTGGTAGCAATTTTCGAATGCTTATCCTGACAAGCCCTGATAATCCGACAGGAAGAATCTACCGAGAGTCTGATCTAAGAGAAATCGCTACCTGGTGTATGGATAATAAGGTCCATCTGATTGTCAATGAAATCTATGGACTATCTCAACTTGATATCACGCATCCTGATCTGAGGTCCGAATATGACGACCCAACTCATTTTGTCTCCTTTGGTCAACTAATGGAAGAGCTCAAAAGTCCTTTCCTTCATTTCTGGTATTCCTTTTCAAAGGATTTTGGGGTATCAGGATTTCGCATAGGCCTCCTTCACTCACACAATATGGATTTGGTTCAAGCTTATCGAAATGCAGGTTTGAGCCATTCTGTTTCTAACTACACACAATGGGTGATGCAAGAGCTCCTAAACGATCATACTTTTCTTACATCCTATTTCAAAGATTTTCAAAAGCTCTTAACTCAAGCCTATGTAACTTTTACCAAAGGCCTGAAAAAGCTTGGAATACAATACAATCCCTCCAGGGGAAGTCTATTCGTTTGGATGGATCTTTCAGAATTTCTAGAAGAAAAGAGCGAAGCTGGAGAGGAAAAACTTTGGCTCGAAATCTATCACCAAACGGGTATTTTATTGACACCTACCCAAGGATTTGGGCATTCGCAGAAAGGATGGTATCGTGCGGTGATTACAAGCATTCACCCTACAGAAATGGAGATTGCATTGGGTAGGTTGGAAAAATTCATTCAAAAAAAAAAGGAAATCTTAACTCCCGAGAAATGAAATTTTATTTCAGTTTATCTATTTGTTTTTTATTGATATCCAATGCCTTTGGGCAGGATTTTCAAACTGTCCTTGATCAAGAAATCAATGAAAAATTACCCGGAATATCAGTTTGTATTCAATCCGCTGATGAGGAGTTTTCCTGGACAGGAGCAGCTGGTTTTGCAGATCAGGAAACCAAATCACCGTTACGATCAGATCAGACATTCCGCATTGCCAGTGTCACCAAAACCTATGTGGCAGCTGGGATTTTAAGATTAATGGAAAAGGGTGATTTGAGTTTGGAAGATCCTATTTCAAAGCATATTTCCAAGGAACATAAAGAAATCCTATCTCAAGACTATGAATTAGATCAAATCACCATTCGGCAGACGCTGAGACATTCCGCAGGTTTTTTTGATCATACCAATGCACCTGACTTTTTCAAAACCATCCTGGAAAATCCAGATCATCAATGGACCAGAACTAGTCAAATAAGGCTTGGCGTAGATCAGGGCGACCCTGTAGGTGTGCCGGGAAAACAGTTTAGCTATTCTGATATGGGTTATGTGATTTTGGGAGGAATCATAGAAAAATACACCAACAAATCCCTGGATGTTGGCCTCAAAGAGCTTTTGGGCTTAGAAGAGTTGGGACTGGAAAGAACAGACTTTGAAGGGGAAGATTCTCTGACGGATCAACTTAGAATTCATCAATATTTCCAAGGAATGGACACCTTTGAATGGAGTCCGACAATAGATTACTACGGAGGTGGTGGTTTTCTGTCAACTACCTGTGAATTGGTGGATTTTTTTCAGGCACTTTTCCAAGGCAAGGTCTTCGAAGACCCTGAGACCCTGAATATCATGTTAGAACCCGTGAGCTATACTGAACAGGCCAATATGAATTATCAAATGGGTATGTATCAGGTAGAAATCAATGGGATGAAAGCTTATACCCATACCGGATTTTGGGGGACTCAGGTTATCTATATTCCTGAGAAAAATCTGTTTATGGCTGCAAATTATTCCAGTGTATGGAGGGGCGGAGCTGTAGCACCGGTTTTTGAAAAACTGCTGGAAGAAATGAAAGATTTGGAAGATTAGCCGGTGATATTTTAAGAGGCATCGACAAGCAAATCACCAATGATTTTGTGGCGATGGATATCCGTCGTTCCTTACATTACCTCGGTGAGATCACCATAGAAATTACTACCGATGATTTGTTGCGAACCTGCCTGCCGGAGGTAGGTATTTTTAGAAAATTCTGTATCGGGAAGTAGTACCTAATCGGCTTACCTAAATCCCAAACTCTTTAGAGATTTGAAATCCTATGATATTCGTTCACGAATGCAAATCATTAATAGCTGTGGAAAAACAGGGATAAGCGATTCAAGAATTTGCCAACTTTCATACAACCCAAAAACCAAACTAACAGCAGTTCAGCTGTATTTAATTGCCAAAGCTATTGATGAAGATCACTGTAAGCTATTGAATTATGTGTGCCAGGATTTGAAATGAGCGAGGATTTATTTTTTAAAATTCTTGGCGGATTGATTTCAGTTTTTAGATTTGATGCACTTCTATAACGGATTTTCGTTCCATCAAAAGTGTAACGGCTTTAAGAAAGAAAATATAAATCCTAACATGTAGAGAAAAGTCCTCGAATAAGTCAACCACTCTTACCTAGTTGGATTTAAATATTTTTCCATTTTTAAGATCATACTTGTGATGATTCAATTGCTAGAACATTATTAACAAATCTCCTCCCCTTGATTTGAGCCACCCTACATACCACTAAATATTGCAGTATCAAAACACCAAAATAAAAAAAATTGATCGGCCAATTTCCAATAATCAAAACCGGGATCCCTAAAAACAGCCCAAAGAGTACTGATAGAGAAGTTAAATCCCTAGCCAATAAAAACCCACCTTGACTGGCTTGAATTATTAAATTTGAACTATTCTTCTGGTAAATCTTATACCACAACTTGTTTTGATCTTTTGGTCTTTTAGGTAAAACCCCGTAGATTTCTTTTAATTTTTCTCGGTTTATCCTATAGTCTTTTTTGCTCAGATTAGTAAACGCTTCTGCCCCAGGTAACGGATCCTTAAATCTCCAAAAAACTAAAACAGCTTTTTGATCACTGGAAACTAATCCATTTAACAAAAAAAGTAATATTGGGGCTATCGCATAACCTAATATTTTAAGAAAAGCTAGAACATCAATCTCTTTTGACAGTTCATTTAAATAAGTAGGAAAAATCATCCAAAACAGGATGCAAATATTACCGATTACAAATACCCATAACTGTGGAGTGTTCTTTGCTTTAAGATTCATTTCTTTTAAATATTAAGTCAAAACACAAATGGAAACAATCCATCTGGAGTAATGATACATAAGAAAACCGGAAGTGGTGGGTTTAGATGTTGAAACTCTGCTTTATGCTGATTTACACTAATCATATCCTGTTGACTGAGCATGTTTGGCCCTTCAGGATGAGAATGCCATTCACCAATATAACCTATCTGCCCACCGGAGTTATTTTGGATGGCCCTGATTTCGTCAGGTAACCCTTCATGGCCACGAATAAAGTTGAATGCATCCGCCTTACTGTCTATAGGTGCATTGATGTAACCGGTCACGTGGATTGTCTTTGTTTTATAATTGCAGATTCCAACTAATACACCTCCAGTTTCATTTCTTCCTGCCTTTGATGACACATGTTCTATTTGTTCAACAATTCCATCTTTAAATCGAACAGCCCAGTTGGAATCATTCACAGCTGACAACACCTTAAATGGCTCAATGGATAAAACCTGCGTTTCGATTGTATAATCAGGGGAATCTATGATTCGATTCAAATATATTTTCCCATCTTTTGAAGATGCTAACATTTCTCGTTTAAGAACACCTGAAAAATAGGACGCATGAGAAGAAATCCTATCATCTGATAGCACTGTTGTTTCTGAATTACAACCTACACCTACTCGAACCGTTATGTTATTGTTATTATTTGTCAACTGCTCTCGCTGAAGCCAATCACTTATTTTCTTATCATTTTCTGATAAGCTATATAAGTATGCTTGCAGGTCATCGATACGTGGATTTCTGTTTCCACCCTCCATATATACTACACCCAAGTTACCCAAGTCAGATATTGAAGCACTTACTACATTTCGTTCTTCCATACTTTTGACATTAGTCAACTTATTAAAGAAAGCCTCTGATGCCGTAAAGTCTAAAATCCAATTATGGATATCAAAAAAATCTGGCTTATCCAATGTACCGTCCTTAAGTGCAAACAATCCAATTGTTCTAGTAGGTTGGTAAGGATAGAGATTTTTAATCCTTTTAGCTAAAGCAATCGCTTTATTTTCCCCTTCATCTTCACCAAACAAAACATGACGTACTAAATTATGTGGAGATATCTGATCTGGGTCTATCAAAGTTAAATTTGTTTGTCCAGATCTTGCAAGATGGATAATCACTTTGGAGCCTAAGGCACCACATCCAAACACAGCAATTCTTGAATCCACATCTATATTACGATTGGATATCTTGCTTGCTTGTTGGAAAGTCAAAGGCTGATTATGAGATAGTAAATCAATAGGTATATTGTTGATTATTTTACCTTCTTTTACATCAACACTATCGACCCTGAAGCGAAAGTTAATAAACTCGATATTGGAAGAATATCCAATTATTGCTTTAGGTCGTCTAATACCAACAATTACAGGAAAATAAACAAATGAATTTCCATCACTTGTTGCAATAAGTTCTTCTAACTGACTAAAATCTAAGCCATAAAAGCCACAGAAGGATTTAAACTCTTCCCAACTTTTTGGCAAGTTAACATAGTACTCTTTGTTTATTATATCTTCCTCATTCCACAATATGTAAGCATAATGATAATTTTTTCGGGTAGCATCTTCCTTGCCTTTTTTCCGTTCCTCATCAACCTCCTTAATCGTTGAAAAGGTATTCCCAACTGTAAGCGATTTAATAAATTTAAACGTGTACCGTTCCGCCTGAATTGGGCGTTCAAATAAAGCAACTGCAAGTTGTTTTTTAAAATGGAAGGCGTTATCACCTTTAACGATTCCAATTAGTGAATTGTAGTCGTAAATTATAGTACCGATATATCCTTCCAATCGCAACGGTTCAAATTGCTCACCATTTTCTGTCAGTTCGCCTGTAGCAGCATCTCTAAGCCAATTACTAATACGTATGATAAGGTCATCAATTCTTTTATTCGCATACCATTCATCTGCATTTTCTCTGACATAACAGAATCCAGGAGGGCGATTATTAACCGCTATATACAAATGGGCAAGGTTACTTTTGGGAAAATCAAGCCGATCTGTAAATACCTTAGGTGCTGATAGTGGGTAATTGATCAAATCAAAAACCAAAATAATGGGTTCTATCTCCCTAATATCTATATTTTCAAAATTTCCCAGACTAGGCAAATTAACACCTATATTAAAAGGAACGGCAATTTTGTCATTTCCCCAATCCAGTATTTGAAGCTTACTCCCATTGAGTGCTTCCAGTGATTTTAGAGAATCCCTAAGAGCGGGATTCTCTATATCACTTGAAAATACAGGTAAGCTGACTCTAAACCTATCCATTTCCATATTTTGAAGCAGAGTTAACAGCGCCTAACCCAGCACCTCCAATAACTTTAGCGGTACCCTCCGATTGTTTCGGCTTCACAACTCCCTGTGTAGTCACCTCAAAAACAATTGGTTGTGGAACTCCATTTATCACATTGTAAGTAGTTGTGTTCAGGAAATTGCTTTCGGTAACTTTCTTAACATACTCACGTTTCGCTTCAAAATGCGGCGGGTTATTATCATCATCTTCAATTTTTTTGCTTGAAGAAATAACTCTTGCCCCTGTCCTTCTGAAATCAAGAGCTTCAAGAGATGTTTCTTTGGGCTCCGGATGTTCTGCTTGAGGACGGTCGTTAAAAAAGGACCAAGAACAATGGTGCGGTGAAAGAAAAAGATCCCAATTCAGAGCATGCTCATTTTTATACTTTTTGGTTTTTTCTAAAATGATGCACCACGACGTATGGTCTGAGTCTCCCCCGAACATTGCAAGAGTTGAAAAGTCTGCCTGAAAGAGATTATTTTTAAACCTTGCTTGAAAAACGATACTGGTAGAATTCTTTTTGTCATCACCAAGTGTTTCAAGGTGTTCTTTAAAAGGAGCGTGAATGAAGACCGAAAATAGTGGTTGACCTTTATCATTGAATCGAGAGACAATTTCTCCTGGTACTGCCCTTAAGTGATCTAGATCCTTGTAATCAGCGTTTCCATCATATCCAATGATCTTAATTCGATTTCCAGGATTATCCTTTCTAGGATCTTTTTTTCTATGTAATGCAAGTCTTCGCTCAGCTTCCTGCTGGTAAGCATCTTCATCGTCATTTGAATGTTGCTCCGCAATCATTGGAGAAAACCACATTTCAGCGACTCGGATTAACCCTTCTTTTTTATGCGCTTCTGAGTATTTTTCTGGCGCTCCTTGATAGAAGTGCTTTTTAAAGCCTCTACAATGATCCTGATCTCCATGAGTTAATATGAAAATATCAACATAAGGAACTCCATTGGCGAATTGTACGCTTTTTAATAGATCCGCTTTAACATCGTAGATATCATTTTCATCACAGTTTCGGATATTGCAGTCAACAATAATTGTTGTATTATCCTCAAGTGTTATCAAAGATGTATCCCCGTTTCCAACCGGGTAGTATTTAATTCTAGGATTAGGCATGGTATTTCTCTCCTTTCTTCGATAGTCTCATTGAGATAGATTCATTTTTCTTGCCTAATACTCTTTCGTAAGAGCAGTTTTGTTCTGATTTTAACATTTTCTTTAGTGTTTGGTGATAAACATTTAAAAGAGGCCGACCCTAGATCGGCCCGAAGCCCTTAAGGCATTAATTTGGTGTGGATCTTCTATGTCCAGGCACCTTTACTGTTTTGCCGCCCACCTTTTTGGTATGCGGCTTTACTGGGACGATTTTCTTCCCATCTCCGGTTTTTGCCATTGCTGTAGCATTTAATGACCTCTATCAATTAGGCAGAGGCAATACCTACCGGGAAAATAAAAAAACTCTTACCTTTGGGTTCTCACATCCAAGTAAAAGCGGGGGAGCCTATTTTCCCAACGGAAGCTTCCCCCTTATTTTTTGACTCTACTGACTAAGCTTTTTTCAAAACTAGTTTAACCTTTTTTAACATGTACGATGCCAAGAATCTATAAATCTGATATTTGGACATGAACTGTCTCAATTAATCTTAGTCTGCCAAATAATATTCCGTCTACTAAGATACTATTGAAATCATCTGCCAAAGTGTCTGTCAGATTGGCATAATTTAATCCATTAATCTTATTCTGTCAGTCATTTATTTGTGTATTAAAATCAAAATGGCTCTCCATATATGCCTGACCAATCTGGTCCAAAATTGGTTGAAATACATCTTTCCAATTCCACTCCTAGGATTGCAGAAACTCTCTTTGCATCATCTTTGCATTGAACCGCATTTTTCGAACTATGAATTAAAGTTGTATTAGGGAGATAAACATATTTCTTTGAGTTGACAAACATTTCAACATATCCCAACCTAAACATTTCTTCTTTGAATTCGACATGTTTGGATGTTATGTCGTAAGAAATTAAAGTTTTCATATTTTTTTTATTTATGTGATTTTTTCTCAATTACACTCAATAGAAGTTATTTTAATTATTTTAATATCTATTATTTGAGTATATTTCACAATATTACAAATATGAGATTAAACTCAAAAACCAAATACATCTTTTTTGTGATATTTTCTCATAAAAAATTATTTTTGAGAATAATTACATAAAAAAATATTCTATTCTGAGATTATTTTAAATTTTCACAAATAATGATAATTGAATTTTCAATCGAGAACTATCTCTCATTTAAAGATAAAATCACATTCTCTTTTCAGGCTGCTTCAATCAAAGAGCATCCAGACCATGTTTTTGAGGAAAATAATGGAAGATACAGTGTTTTATTAGGTGCACTACTTTATGGCGCAAATGGCTCCGGAAAAAGCAATTTAATTCGTGGATTATCTTTTATGAAAGATTTTATTATCAATTCTTCAAAAGATAAACAGGCTAATGAGGAGATTGCAGTGGAATTCTTCAAGCTTAGTTCTGATTCAATCAATAAGCCTTCATCTTTTGAGGCCTCTATTCTTATAAATAATGAGTTTTATAGATATGGTTTCAGCCTGGATAAGGAAAGGATTTACAAAGAATGGCTATTTACAAAAAGTAAAATTAAAGAAACTCCACTTTTTGTAAGGGAGTTTAAAAAAGAATCGATGTCTTACGAATACCAAATTGAAAATGATTTCAAAAAGGGAGACCCTGTTGACACATTTTTAGTTAGAAAAAATGCTCTATTTTTATCCGTCAGTTCCCAATTCAATGGTGAGTTTTCGAAAAAACTGGTAAGCTGGTTTTCAACTATAACTTTTATTTCAGGGACAAATTATTCTGACTACATAAAATACACAGCTGATTTAATCTCTGAAGCAAGTCATAGGAAACTAATTCTAGAATTTTTGAGGACTGCAAATTTAGGATTTCATGACGTAAAAGTTCAAAAAAAGGAAATTACTGAGGAAATGCTTGACGGTCTACCCCTTGAGTTTAAAAAACTATTCCTTTCATCGAAAAACAGAGAAATTACCAATATCAGGACTATTCACACCAAATGGGATCATAATGGTAGAAAGGTTGGAGAGGTTGAATTTGATCTAATGAAAGAAGAATCCTTAGGTTCACAAAAGTTTTTTGCTTTAGCTGGACCAATTTATCATTCTCTTTTGACTGGATCTCTTCTTGTAATTGATGAATTTGATTCTAGACTCCATCCCGATCTTAGTAGATTCATCATTCAAATTTTTCAAAACAGATTGAACAACTATAAGAACTCCCAATTCTTATTTTCGTCCCACAATACCCAGTTCCTGGATCGGAATTTATTAAGAAGAGATGAACTCTTCTTCATTGACAAAACAGAAAGGGAATCTTCTTACTTATATAATATATATAACATGTCAAAATTATCTCCTGATTTACCTAATGTCAGGAACGATGCGTCATTTGAAAAAGACTATTTGGAGGGAAAATATGGAGCTGTCCCATTTAACAAAACGATTGGAAGGCAGTTGAATTTATGGGATTTGATTAAAGATTGAAATACAAAAAAATAGGATTTTATTCAATTTATCTTGGCATTAAGGATCTTGCAAAATCAGCAAACCGATCTATATCCTCTTCTTCCCTATTATAAATTTTAACCAATCCATCTGCGTACTTTACAGTTGATTCGACAAAGGCTGAACTGCGTCTCGCTTTTACTGCAACCTTATGCTTTTGAGCTCTACCCTTACCTGAAGACCTGCCCTTAACTACGAGCTTACCAGAGGGTTTGCCTTTAACCTCAAACTTATTTGGGCGCTTTTTCATATTTTATTTTTAATTTATCGGGCTATTAGGAGAAATTTGAAGAATTCTTGGAGGACTCCCCAATTCAACATCTGTACTAATTAATGCAAAAGAATCATATGGAGTTCCATCAACATCTATCCCATCTTTGATCAAGAAATAAGTTCCTAGAGGATCATTAGCATAACCATCAAATATCAATCCTATAGGAACATACCTTTTAGATGTTATATAGCGATTTATAGCTCTTATAGTTGCTTTTTTCCGATCCAAATTTACACAAACCAAATGGGTTTCATAGCCTAAATCTTTTAAAGTCTTACCCAACTTTACGACTCCGTTCAATGTATGTCCTATTTTTGGTATTACCAAATTATAGCCCATTTCAATAGCAAGTTGAAAAAGAGGTTTAAAATCAATCGGAATTTTAATTTGATTTGATCCAAAAATAAGCAAGTCCGATTCTTCATGAACAAGTGAAGCAGAGCCTGGACCATCCTTAAACTCCGGTAATTTTCGCTTAGCAAAATCTGAGTCCAAAATAAGGGCTCCTAATTTATCCGCCAACTTGTTTGCAATACTTGATTTGCCAGATGCAGGAAGACCAGTTATAACAATTGCTTTCTTCTCCGCTTTGGAAGCAACATTAGGTAACGCACCCCCAATCCCTAAAGCAATTTCATCATCTTGATCCAGTCGTTTTTCAGAGAACAATTCCTTTAGAATTTGACTCCTTAGTTCCCATCTAATAGAATTTCCAGCATACTTTCTACTTCTGTGCTTTGTACTTCTAAGAGTACAGTCCTCATCTGGATAACTTTTAATTTGAATTTCACCATTCTTGATTTGAACAATCACATCTTCCAAATTTTTTGGCTTAAATTCTAGCACATTAACTAGAAAATGCTCAATCAAATCACTATCATCAAGTCTCCGTGAAAATGGATGCATTATATTTTATTTTTTATTCTTCTTTTTATCTGGAGCTTGAGTTTATGCTGATCCAGCGGCTGTTTTTGCATCTTTAGACGATTTTGAGTCTTTCAAAACTTTTGAAGCAGGAGTCGCTGCCTTTTTCGATGTTTGTTCATTTTTCTTAGTCATGGAATCTGAATTTATAAGTTGGATCTTTCTCCCCTTCCTTCCTCACCTTTTAGGAGGATATTTACAAGACAAATCCAGATAGAGAATTTTAAAATCAAGGAAGTTGAATTTCTCACCAACAAAAACCATATGCAATAAATGGATTTTTGGGTAC